>NZ_CAWQOK010000141.1:0-3523 GCF_963896075.1 Proteus sp. G4415 | reverse complement strand
TTTAAATTCTTCTTTAATTTCCTTGTGATTACTCATAATCGCTCAAAATAATTACATTAATTTATAGTTTCCAATAGAAACAAACAAAGCAACCTCATCAATAACATTGATATTTTTTTAATTTTTTTTTAATAAAGTTACACGTAAAATTAACTTTATAAAAAACAATAAAATAGCTTTAATCTCACTCTCTATGATTATCACATCTTTTTTGATATCAATTAAAACATTTGAAAATCTTACCTATAGGGCTAATAATGAAATTGATAGTTGATGAATGTCTATCTAAATAAATAAGGATCTGCTTCATTATGAAAACTAGCTTTAACCATATCGAGCGAGATAATAGTGATATCACCCATAACCATAAAAATACTCATAGTTCCTGCAACTGCACCCAAGAAATAATAACTTCTTTAAATCATTATATTAATAAACATCCAGAATGTACTATCTACCAAAATTCTTTAATGAGTAGTCTTATTGCTGGTGTTTATGATAGTGATGTTACTATTGCTGATTTATTAAAGCATGGTGATTTTGGTTTAGGTACTTTTAATCATCTTGATGGCGAATTGGTCGCCTTTGATAGTAACGTTTTTCAATTACGTTCAGATGGCAGTGCGCGAGAAGCCCGTCCAGATCAAGGCTCGCCTTTTGCTGTAATGACATTCTTTAAACCTGATATTACACATCAGTTTTCAGATCCTGTCTCTCAACAACAGGTTCACAATATTATTAACCAATATGTCCCTTCCGATAATCTATTTTGTGCCATCAAAATTGAAGGCGAATTTGAATTAGTTAAAACACGTACAGTGCCACGTCAAGAGCCTCCTTATGTGCCCATGCTAGAAGCCATTGAAAATCAGCCTATTTTTACCTTTCACGATGAAATGGGTATTATTGCCGGCTTTCGTTCCCCACAATTTACTCAAGGCCTTAATGTTGCTGGATTTCATGAGCATTATATTAATCACCAACGTGAAGGTGGTGGCCATGTACTTGATTATCAATTAAAAAAAGGCACCCTACAAATCGGTGTTATCTCTCGTTTTACTATTGACTTACCTCATCAATCAACATTCTTAGAAGCTAATTTAATGCCCGATGACCTTCATCAGGCAATAGAACAAGCCGAAAACTGAAAGTAATCATTCCTAAAGGTCATTCTGTTTTTATTCATTCACTTGCAAACTTAAAGAAGGTTTTATGAACTCTCATCATTGGAATTGCGGTGCTGACTTGGTGGTTAAGCAATTAGAACAACATGGTGTTAAACAAGTTTTTGGGATCCCCGGAGCCAAAATTGACCGTGTTTTTGATTCTTTGGTTGATTCAACAATTAAAACTATTGTTGTGCGTCACGAAGCCAATGCGGCTTTTATGGCGGGTGCGGTAGGACGTTTAACCGGTAAAGCGGGTGTGGCGATAGCCACTTCTGGTCCCGGTTGTTCTAATCTAGCAACGGGCATTGCGACAGCTACATCAGAAGGTGATCCTCTAGTTGCCTTAGGAGGCTCAGTTAAATCTACGGATAGACTTAAACTGGTTCATCAAAGTATGGACACAGTAACAATGTTTAACCCAATCACTAAGTTTTGTGCTGAAGTTGATTCTTCACAATCAATTTCAGAGACGTTAGCCAATGCTTTTCGTCATGCGGAGTCAGGTCGTCCCGGCTCGGCTTTTTTAACCTTTCCAATGGATATACTCAATAATGAGGTAGATAGCCCGTTATTAACACCTAAATCCAAACCTAATTTAGGTGCCGCGAGTGATAGTGCAATTCAAGAAGCGATCAGCTTATTATTACAAGCGAAAAACCCTGTGATATTAATAGGGCTTCAAGCCAGCGATCCGGAAAATGCTCTTGCCTTACAAAATTTCCTTGATATTTTTCCTGTTCCTATTGTAGGTACTTATCAATCTGCCGGGGCTATTGCTCATCGCCATTTTCCACTCTTTGCCGGACGAATTGGCTTATTTAATAATCAGCCAGGGGATGAATTACTGGCACACGCTGATTTAGTTATCACTTTAGGTTATAGCCCGATTGAGTATGAGCCTTCCTTATGGAACAGTCATAATGCCAATATTATCCATATTGATGAGATCCAAGCTGAAATCGATTTAGCTTACTGCCCTGCCTTAGAATTAACAGGCAATATTAAATTAACACTGGATAAGTTAACGCAACAATTAACTCACCAGCCTAATTCAAAATTACAATTGTCTAATCAGAGCCAAGGAATACTAGAGAAAATACGTCAGCAAAGGGAAATTTTGCAACAAAATAGTTATTTTAGACAAGGCACACCTATTCATCCTTTAACTATCATACATGAAATGCAAGATATCATTGATAACGATGTCACTCTTTGTATTGATATGGGGAGTTTTCATATTTGGCTTGCACGTTACCTTTATAGTTTTAGAGCGAGACAAATGCTAATTTCTAATGGCCAACAAACCATGGGAGTTGCATTACCTTGGGGAATAGGCGCTTCTTTTGTACGTCCTTGCGATAAAATTATCTCTGTTTCTGGTGATGGGGGATTTATGCAATCTTCAATGGAGCTAGAAACCGCAGTTCGTCTTAATACCAATATATTGCATATTATCTGGGTTGATAATGCTTATAATATGGTGGAGATGCAAGAAGAGGTAAAATATGGCCGTCCTTCTGGCGTAAAATTTGGTCCTATTGATTTTAAACGCTATGCAGAATCTTTTGGTGCTAAAGGATTTTCTGTTGAGTGCGCATCTCAACTTCGTGAAACCTTACGTAAAGCGATAGCTGTTGATGGTCCTGCTGTGTTAGCCATTCCTGTTGATTATCGTGATAACGATAAATTAATGAAGCACATTAATTATAATTTAATTATTTAGTAATAAGCCCCTCCAGTTAACGGATTAGTCATTAGAATGGAGGGGCATTTTATTTACAAGCTCTTGACTTACTTTTTCTGACCATTAAATTTTGCTAGGCTAACGGACAGTCTGGTATAAAGATGCACTCTATACTAAAGGGGCAAAATATTATCAAAGGAGAATAAAATGGAGATACTCCATTCAATGCTTGACACATTAAGTCATGTTTCTCCTATCGCTTTATTTTTTACTATTACCCTGCTCACTGCGGGAAAATCTACTATTGGTATTTCATCCTTTTTACCTCCCGCATCGTTAATGCTGATCTTAATATTTGGGGTTTGCTTGCCCTTCCATTCGCCTATTTTACTTTGGTTAGCAACTAGTTTAGGTGCCTTATTAGGATCTATAGTGAGTTATCAGTTAGGGCGTTCCATTTATTATTTCCCTCGCTTAAATAAATGGGTTACCCGCTATCAAACAAAGATCTTACGTATACAACAACTGTTAAAAAATAAAGCATTCTTTATTCTTTTTATTTCACGCTTTTTAGCTGTGTTTCGCTACCTTACGCCTTTTAGCGCAGGTTTATTAAAACTCCCCATTTATGGTATTTATCTAACAAGTACTGTTTCAGCCTTAGTGTGGT
>NZ_CAWQOK010000140.1:0-46751 GCF_963896075.1 Proteus sp. G4415 | reverse complement strand
TATAACTAATAGTTTATCCCTTACAACCTTGTAAGGGATAATAGTATTCTATTATTGATATAATTCTTTACGAATATTCACTAATACTTGTTTAATTAATTCGGGATTGATTTTTTCTGGTAATTGACTTTGTTGAAAAGCTTGCTCAATTTTTTCTATTAATATTTTACTTCGCTCAAATAATGTTTCATAACTTAAAGCGCCAGATTTAATTTCTAACAATTCATCCCTGTTATCACACCAAACTTTGACTTTTTTTTCAGTAGCAATTCCTAATGCAATATAAAGCAACCTAAAAGTGTGCATCATATTTTTACTATCGTAACTTCGTCCATGTTCAATATTTTGCTGATAGCGGGCTTCATTACGCTCCTCAACCCATTGCCAATAAGCATGATACTGCTTGCAATAGGTACTGTAGCCGTCTTTATTAAAACTAAGATAGGCTTGTAATATAGCTGTTTCAGAGACACTGCTTAGTAAAACATCGGTGGCATTATCTTTTTTTATTACGCCTTGATAATCACTATTTGGATCATAAAAAACTGCATAAAGATTTTGTGCATGATTGATTTTAACCAACCCAATATTTTGCTGCTCCCAACAACGTTTTTTAAGCCAATTATTCAGTAATAGGCTTTTTCCATCTTCAATGATATAACAGAAATCAAGGATTGTTTTTAACTCTTTATCTATAGGATCCATGATCTTCTTATTTAACCCTTGCGCTTTTTTTATTTGCCCTTGAGCATAATGCACAAAAGTCTGTACGCATTCCTTTGATAAAAACCATTCTGGGTTAAATTGCATAAATAATGGATGACGATAAATAACAACATGCTCTGGTGCATTTAATAATTCTAAAATATTAGGATTAGACGCACACAGTAATTCAACAAATCGCCCTAATTCATAATAAACGATATCATTAGTTTTATTACTTACTTGTGGCACATAATCAGAGCAATAAAACATCTCTTTAGGTAGATAAAAAACACCTTTAATATCAGTATCTGAACTATCTGTTGCCAAATTTTGTGAACGACTACCTGAAATTGTTTCAAATAAAAGGTAAGGCTTTATATTGTCAATGGTCAGTTTCATCAAGTATTTTCCTAAACCAATTATTTAATATTTCACTATCTGGTACGGTGCGTTTCGCTAATTGAGTTGCTGTTTCTTGCCATAAAAAAGTGATCAGTTTTTGTATATTATCGGTTGGTAGCCAAGTAAAGTGTTCATCTTTATCTGCTTTAAAGCTCACTAACTCTCGAATAATTATTTGCTCATCTGTAGTTAATATATTTATTAGCTGATTAAGTTCCATCGGTGGGATATTCCCCGTTTTTACTGTCCAATAAGCAGCTAAAAGTGAACGTAATAGATAGAAATATTTTTTTAATTTTATGGGCTCATCTATCGCTTTACTTGCATGACTCTCTTCAAAATGATGTCTACTAACGGCTTTTGCGATCCCTCTATAATGATGAACAATGATTTGGGGTTGATAATATAATTGTGCCAACTCAAATAATTCTTTTTGGATACCAGCATATTGTTGATAAACAATAGGTGATTGTAACCACTCAAATAAGATAGCATTTGACTTACGTAATAGATGCAATGCTTTCGTAATATCCCAAGCTCCTACATCAAACCAATTATTTTCTATCCACTCAAATGTTTCTTTAGGTTTATCAATTGAAAGATATGCATTGCGAGGCCGTATAAAAATACCTCGTACATCATAGTCACTATTCGTTGATGCGAAGCCCCAAGCACGGCTTCCACTTTCAGCAACATAAAGTAGTTTTATTTGATGCATTTGCTCTATTTGTGGCAGTTTTTTTAATATCTGATTATGCATGATGATGTTACTCGGTATTTCCTTACAACTCTTAAATTTAATAATGTTGCCAATTATGATGATGACTAGAGCTAACAATAGCAACATAACTACTTTAGTGTCTTAATTTTATAATTTATTTTTTGATACCGTCTCCTATACCGTCATTTTTTTCGGTTCTTGTCAACCATTAGCAACCATAGAAAACAAAAAAGCCACCAGTAACTTACTGATGGCTCTTGGTTTTTTAACCTTTATCAACTATTGCTGATAAACGTTATTTTATTCCCACTCAATCGTTGCTGGTGGTTTTCCGCTGATATCATAAACCACGCGAGAAATACCATTTACTTCATTGATAATGCGATTAGAAACACGGCCTAAGAAATCGTAAGGTAAGTGTGCCCAATGTGCAGTCATAAAGTCTACGGTTTCTACAGCACGTAATGAAACTACCCAATCGTATTTACGGCCATCGCCCATAACACCCACTGAACGGACAGGTAGGAATACTGTAAATGCTTGGCTGACTTTATTGTATAAATCGGCTTTATGTAGCTCTTCAATAAAGATAGCGTCAGCACGACGTAGTAAATCACAATACTCTTTCTTGATTTCACCCAATACACGCACCCCTAAACCTGGTCCTGGGAATGGATGACGGTATAGCATGTCGTAAGGTAAACCTAACTCAAGTCCGATTTTACGCACTTCATCTTTAAATAGTTCTTTTAATGGCTCCACTAAACCTAACTTCATATCTTCAGGTAAGCCACCTACGTTATGGTGTGATTTGATCACATGCGCTTTACCTGTTGCAGATGCGGCTGATTCAATCACATCAGGATAGATTGTGCCTTGTGCTAGCCATTTGACTTGCGGTAATTTAACCGCTTCTTCATCAAAGATTTCAATGAAGGTATGACCGATAATTTTGCGTTTTTTCTCCGGATCGTTTTCACCTTTTAACGCAGTTAAGAAACGATCTTCAGCTTCAACATGGATAATATTGAGGTCAAATTTGCCTTTAAACATCGCCATAACTTGTTCGGCTTCGTTAAGGCGTAATAAGCCATTATCAACAAATACACAGGTTAAGCGTTTACCAATGGCACGATTTAATAATAATGCGGTAACAGAAGAGTCTACACCACCCGATAGCGCGAGAATAACGTGATCGTCGCCAATTTGTTGTTTTAAACGAGCAACAGTATCTTCAATAATCGCCGCGGATGTCCATAATGCGTCACAACCACAGATATCTAACACAAAGCGTTTTAAAATGGCTAAACCTTGATGGGTATGAGTAACTTCTGGGTGGAACTGTACACCATAGAAACGCTTCTCTTCATTTGCCATAATCGCAAATGGGCAAGTTTCAGTGCTAGCAATAGTGACAAAATCAGCGGGAATAGCCGTAACTTTATCACCGTGGCTCATCCATACATCTAATAAAGGTTTGCCATCTTCACTTACGGAGTCTTGAATATCACGGAACAGTTCGCAGGTTTCGCGGATCTCAACTTGTGAATAACCAAATTCACGCTCACCTGAGACTTCAACATCACCGCCTAATTGCATAGACATAGTTTGCATGCCATAGCAGATACCTAATACCGGCACACCCGCATTAAAGACGTATTCCGGAGCGCGTGGGCTATTGTCTTCTGTAGTACTTTCAGGGCCACCAGACAGAATAATACCATTGGGGTTAAATTCACGAATTTGTTCTTCGGTAACATCCCATGCCCAGAGTTCACAATAAACGCCGATTTCGCGAATACGGCGAGCAATAAGTTGTGTATATTGCGAACCGAAATCAAGGATAAGAATGCGATGATTATGGATATTTGCTGTCATTTGTGGTGAATTCCAAAACAAATAAAAAGTCATTAAATTGAAAGGCTTGTTAACATAATCTGTTTTCAAGCCTTTCTCGAATAATTACATACCTAAACGATAGTTAGGCGATTCTTTCGTGATAGTCACATCATGAACATGGCTTTCCTGAATCCCCGCACCACTGATGCGAACAAATTCAGCTTTGGTATTTAATTCTTTGATGGTTGCACAGCCTGTTAAGCCCATACATGAACGTAAGCCACCCATTTGTTGGTGAACGATATTTTTCAGTAAGCCTTTATATGCCACACGACCTTCAATACCTTCTGGTACTAATTTGTCTGCTGCATTATCAGTTTGGAAATAACGATCTGATGAACCTTTAGACATTGCGCCTAAAGAGCCCATACCACGATAAGATTTATAAGAGCGACCTTGGAATAGCTCGATTTCACCCGGAGATTCTTCTGTACCTGCAAACATAGAGCCAACCATCACACATGCTGCTCCAGCGGCTAATGCTTTAGCAATATCACCAGAGAAACGAATACCACCATCGGCAATCACCGGAATATTGCGATCTTTCAGTGCTTCAACAGCATCAGCAATCGCAGTGATTTGTGGAACCCCAACACCTGTTACGATACGAGTGGTACAAATAGAGCCAGGGCCAATACCCACTTTAACAGCACTCACACCTGCATCCGCCAGCGCTAAAGCCCCTTCTGCGGTTGCCACATTCCCCCCAATAATAGGTAAGTTTGGATATAAAGCGCGAGTTTCACGAATACGCTGTAATACCCCTTCGGAATGACCATGTGAGGAGTCGATAAGAAGAACATCAACACCAGCTGCCACTAATGCGGCGATACGCTCTTCGTTACCTGCGCCAGCGCCAACCGCAGCACCTACACGTAAACGACCATGCTCATCTTTACATGCATTAGGCTTGCGTTCTGCTTTTTTGAAATCTTTAACGGTGATCATGCCTTTTAAGTGGAAATGATCATCGACTACTAAGGCTTTTTCTACGCGCTTCTCATGCATTTTTTGCATAACAACATCACGCGCTTCACCTTCTTTAACGGTAACTAAACGCTCTTTTGGCGTCATTACCGCAGTGACAGGTTGGTCTAAATCAGTGACAAAGCGAACATCACGACCAGTAATAATACCCACTAATTCATTGTCTTTAGTCACTACCGGATAGCCAGCAAAACCATTACGCTCTGTCATTGCTTGGACTTCGCGTAAAGAAGTTTCTGGTGTTACCGTGATAGGATCCGTCACAACACCGCTTTCATGTTTTTTAACACGACGAACTTCTTCAGCTTGGCGTTCGATAGGCATGTTTTTGTGGATAAAACCAATTCCACCTTCTTGAGCTAATGCAATAGCTAAAGATGCTTCAGTCACAGTATCCATTGCAGCAGAAAGCATAGGCACATTTAAGCGAATTGTTTCAGTCAGTTGAGTAGATAAATCAGCAGTATTAGGAAGGACAGTCGAGTGTGCAGGAACTAACAAAACATCATCAAATGTAAGTGCTTCTTTTTTAATTCGTAACATAGCAATATCTCACCAAGGCGGCTTTTAAGAAATGGAAAATATTGCCGCGGCATTATACACACCGTAATCGGTTGCTTCTAGCTTTTTTTGAAAATTTTTATTGATCCTCTGGCTAACTTAGGTAGTATCAGTCAATTAAGTCTTTGTTTTAAAATTTGATCTGGCTCACATGACTCTACCGATAAACAATAATATTTTTACTGTTAGCCGTCTAAATAAGACCGTTCGCCAGTTATTAGAAATGGAAATGGGTCGCATTTGGATCAGTGCTGAAATTTCCAATTTTACTCAACCTGCTTCTGGTCATTGGTATTTCACGTTAAAAGATACCCATGCTCAAATTAGAGCGGCGATGTTTCGCGGTCAAAACACAAAAGTCACTTTTCGCCCTCAACATGGTCAGCAAGTATTAGTACGTGCGACTATCACGCTGTACGAACCCCGTGGTGATTACCAACTGATTGTCGAAAGTATGCAACCGGCGGGTGATGGATTATTACAGCAGCAATTTGAGCTTTTAAAACAAAAACTAAGTGCTGAAGGTTTATTTGATGCTCTTCATAAAAAACCACTACCAACACCTGCTAAACAAATTGGGGTGATCACCTCCTCAACTGGCGCAGCCTTACACGATATTTTAAATATTCTACGTCGTCGTGATCCCTCATTACCTATTATTATTTATCCCACAGCCGTTCAAGGTGCGGAAGCACCAATGCAGATAGTCCATGCCATTGAGCTGGCTAACCGTCGTAAAGAATGTGATGTGCTAATTGTCGGCCGAGGCGGCGGCTCATTGGAAGATCTCTGGGCATTTAACGATGAGCGCGTAGCCCGTGCTATTTTTGCTAGTGATATTCCTATTGTCAGTGCCGTGGGTCATGAAACTGATGTGACTATTGCTGATTTTATTGCCGATCTTAGAGCGCCAACCCCTTCTGCCGCCGCAGAGTTAATTAGCCGCAACAAACTCGAGCTATTACGCCAATTGCAGTCACAGCAACAACGTCTTGAAATGGCGATGGATTATTATCTAGCAAAAAAATTACGCGCACTAACACAACTTCATCATCGCTTACAACAACAGCATCCACACTTACGCCTTGCTCGCCAACAAAATGTATTGGCTGCAACTAAACAGCGTTTAGTGACCAGTTTTCAGCGCCTCCTACAAACAAAACAGAATCAACACACTCAGCTAAAAAAACGCCTTAACTATCAAGAGCCAAGTCCACAAATACAAACACTACTGCGCCAACAACAACAGTTAATTTATCGTATGAGAGAAAGTATTTCACAACAGCTTGCTCGTCAACGTGAACAATTTGCAATTAGCTGTTCACGTTTAGAAAGTGTGAGTCCTCTCGCAACCCTTTCTCGTGGTTACAGTATTAGTGAAGTTGCTTCAGGTGACGTACTGAAAAATACGAAACAAGTTAAAAAAGGTGATACGCTAAAAACGCGTGTTGAAGATGGCTGGATCACCAGTGAAGTGATAAATACACAAAAAATACCTGCTAAACGTAAACCAGCCCCCAAGAGTAAGTCATCCATTTAAACCATACATGGCAACCATAACAACGGCATCTTAATGATGCCGTTTGTGTTACTTGGTAACGATGGATAGCAGAAAACGCTTTCGTCCTGCTTTCAGGGTATATTACCGTTTATATTAAAAACGAATTTCTCCACCAAACAGGAAACTTCTGCCTCTAGCCGTTTGTTTATTTTGTCCCTGTTCATCCATAATTGGCGCTGAATTACTTCTATCAAGTGCATTTGAATAATTTTTATTCATGAGATTATGTACCGCAAATTTTAATGACACATTTTTATTCATTTGATAGTTAGCGTACGCGTTGATCACGGTAGGGATTTTTTCTTGTTCGACCATGGGAATAGTGCCTGTATCAAAATCAAACCCTTCAGCTGAAGCTTTACGACTTTTACCGGTAATTTGAATGATGGTGCCTAATTCGAGAGATCGGTCATCGAATAACCTCACACCAGCATCAATCGTTGCGTAGTATTTGGGAAGTTCTGATGCAGGACTTTGCCCAAAATCCCCCATCGCAAGAGAAGTGGGTTGTGAGGTACGCTCATTGCTATAAGAAAGTGTGGTATAGAATACATCAGCATCATAGTTTACTTGTAGTTCATAGCCTCTCATCGTGACAGGATCAAGGCTATTTGTGTATAAATAGATATTTCCATCGTATTCCATGCCACTGTAGTCATCGTCAGTAAAAGTGCCATCGATTTTACAGCGTTTACCCCCTTTACAAACATTATAAGAATCACTGGAAATATAGTTTTTAACTTTAGTATGATACCAAAGTGCTTTTAAGCGAAAGCTGTCTCCAGCAACAATTAAATCAGGGCGATAACTATTAAAACCTATTTGGAAAGTATCTGCTTTCTCACTTCTTAAAAAGGGGTTCATCGATGCCCCACCTTCATTAGCAAAGAAAATTTCCTGTGGGTTCGGCGCCCTTGTCGTATGGGCATAACTGATAAATGGTTCAAATTCAGGGATAATTTGTGCAGAAAAGAGTGCTCCCGGCTCCCACGCTTTTTCGTGGCGATTAACATTCATCGCACCTTCAGGAAAACACGCTGCTTTGGGATCACAAGCGGGTTTATATCCTTTAATATGATAATCCGTATAGTTTAAATTTAATGCGAGGGTATAAATATCGTATTCAAATTTTATTTGTGAAAAAAGACTGCTGATGTCGTTTTTTCCTTGCGGAGCAAATACATTGTATTCAATCATATTTTGTGATTGCCATGGGTCGCTCGAAGGAGCTGTCACTTCTCGATTATAATCAATCGACATCAGTTTAGTGCCTAATGTTAGTGCCATATCCAGCTCATGATAATTAAATCGACTGGTATTTTTAGCGACAAGTGCATTGGAAATATTTTTCGCATGTCCATTGCGTAATGACATTAAAGAGTCACCGGCAAATTTTTGCGAAGCTTGGCTTCTACTCAATAATATTTCACTATCAAAAAGATCGTTTAGCGGGGTATAACGATATTTAGCATAATAATCTTGGCTCTCTATGGTTCTTCGATTAAATTTATTATTATAAAACCGACCGCTTAATTCTATTTCATGAGAATCATTGGGTTTAAACGATATTTTTGCTAATTCAGAATGTGGCTTTTGGTTAAAGTCTTTAGTGGTTGCAAACTCATGACTATTAAAACCTGCCCCATTTTTATAAGAAGATTCAATATTATGTCCACTTATGGCAAACATAGCGCCAATATAACCATCATGATTAAATATCGGCTGTTTTCCTGCAATCGCAACCATACCGTTATAACCTAATCCATTAGTCCCTCGAGCCGCTTTACTTCTTATTCCCCAACGATGATTAGAAAATAAAACATCATCAATACCTATTGTTTTAAAATTAGCACTCCCCGCTAACGCATTAATACTATTTTCACCATCTTGTTGACCACGAGAAATATCAATTTGCACAATAAAGTTAGGATCGATCATGCTATTAAACTGGTTGTATGGTTGTCCACCATGCGCATATTGGCTAGGTGACGTGCTATACATCGTTTGTGTCACCCCATCAATCATCATATTGACTCGACCAAAACCACTTAATCCCCGGATATTAACCCCAACCCCCGGCTGACTGGCATCCATTTGGGTGTAAGTTCCCGGTGTAGATCGTAATGCTTGTTCTACCGAGCCAAGATTATTGATTTCACCAATAGCGCTATAAGCCCCCGGCTTAGCTAACGCTTTTTGCTCTGGTGTTTGTTTTTGTGCCGATGAGACTTTTAAACTACTAAATTGAACTGTTTTTTCCGTTTCAGCCGCAAACACCAGAGAATGAATACCAGAAAATAAAATACAAGAGCCAAGTATGTTCCTTGTTAATTGAGTTTTCATAATAAACCTATTCTTTGTTTTATTTAAATAGGCTCACTTTGCTTTCTATAAGCTAAAAGTTATTTAATTTAATAAATAACGATATTGTTATTATTGTTTTATAAGATAAAAATTAATAGCATTAACCCTGTCTCTCATTAAAGAGAGACAGGTTAATCATTAAAAATTTAAAAGGCTTGGTTTAATTACTTGATATTTTGTGTCTTAAAATAAATATCAGGCTGCTCTAACATTAAAATAAAGGCATATTCTCTCGCAGTATCACGTAGACGATTAAAACGACCGGATTTACCTCCATGTCCTGCACTCATATCGGTTTCAAGCAGAAGTAAATTATTATCTGTTTTTAATTCACGTAATTTAGCCACCCATTTTGCCGGCTCCCAATATTGAACTTGAGAATCATGTAAACCTGTAGTGACCAATAAATGAGGATAGGCTTTAGCCTCAACATTATCGTAAGGGCTATAAGATTTTAAGCGGAAATAAACGTCTTTATCCGCAGGATCACCCCACTCTTCATATTCACCTGTTGTGAGCGGAATAGAAGCATCCAGCATGGTTGTCAAAACATCGACAAATGGTACCTGAGCCACAACACCACGGTAGAGTTCAGGTGCCATATTAATAACGGCTCCCATAAGTAATCCACCAGCACTACCGCCCATCGCGTAGACATGTTTGGGTGCACCATAACCTTGGTTAATAAGGTATTTTGTGGCGTCGATAAAGTCAGTAAAGGAGTTGACTTTATGCTCCATTTTCCCTTGGTTATACCAGCGTTTGCCTAATTCACCACCACCTCTAACATGGACAATGGCATATACAAAACCTCTATCTAATAAACTTAAACGGGCAGAGCTAAACGAGGGGTCGATACTGCTGCCGTAAGAGCCATAACCGTATATTAAGATTGGGTTTTCGCCTTTCTTAAATAAGTCTTTACGATAAACCAGCGATACAGGCACCTCTACACCATCTTGTGCTTTTACCCAAATACGTTCACTTTCATACAAATCATGCTTAAAGCCTTTCACTTCCTGCTGTTTAAGCAATTGTTTTTCTTTGGTTTGCATATTCCATTGATAGGTAGAAGAAGGCGTGGTCATTGAGGTATAACCAAAACGTAACTCTTCGCTATCAGCTTGTGGATTGACACTTAGCCATGCCATATAGACAGGATCATCAAAAATAATATTTGTTGATTGTCCTGTTTTCCAATCAATTTGGCGTAATGACACTAAACCTTGTTTGCGCTCTTCAAGCACTAACCAACGATTAAACAGTTCGAAGCTTTCCAAGTCTACTTCTGGCTGAGGAGCAATTACGGTTTGCCAAGGTGCATCGATAGAGGCCGTTTTATAAAGACCATATAGCTCACTTTCATGATTAGAGCGAATATAAAATTCACCTTTAAAATGATCGATATAATATTCTCGACCTTCTTGGCGAGGAGAAAAAACCACCATGGGTTTTTCTGGTGCATTGGCATCAATTAAACGATATTCAGAGGTTGTAGAGCTTGCAATAGTGACTAGAATATAATCTTCTGATTTGCTTTTCTCCATCCAGGTATAAAAACGATCATCATTCTCTTCAAAGATTTTCACGTCTTGTTTTCTATCACTACCGTATTGATGGCGATAAATTTGGTATGGCAATAAAGTTTGCGGATCTTTATCTACATAGAACAGTGTTTGGCTATCATTTGCCCATACTAAATTCGCTGAAATATTGGTTAAAACATTCTCTTGCCATGTTTTGTCTGTCAGATCTTTATAAGCAACTGTATAGTTGCGACGTCCTTCTTTATCTTCAGCAATAGCAATACGTTTGTTATCTGGACTAATGGCTAAATCACCTAATTGATAAAACTCATGTCCTTTAGCTCGCTCATTACCATCAACAAGAATTTCCCATTCTCCATCACTTCCTATTGGTTTACGTTGATAAATAGGAAAGTCTTTACCTTCTTGGTAAATGGTTTGGTAAGTATAGCCATTATAGTCATAAGGCACTGAGGCATCATTTTGTGCCATACGCTCAACCATCTCATTATAGAGCGTATTCTCTAGTGTTTTGCCCGCTGCCATTACTGACTCAGTATAAGCATTTTCAGCCTTAAGATAGTCAATAACTTGTTTATCTTTGCGTGCATCATCCCTAAGCCAATAATAATTATCAGTACGAGTGTCACCATGTTCTGTCATCACATGGGGGATTTTATTCGCTTTCGGTGGCATCATAATAACGTCCTTCTCTGTTTGAGCCATTGTCGGTGTTGCGGTGATCAAGATTGCCATCATGGCACCTGTTAATCCCTGCGTCACCGTTTTTCTTGTCGCGGATAACATGTTTAATTCCTTGTTATGTTAGGATTATAAAGTCAATGTGGAAAATTCAATTGCCATTTCAATTGTTATTTGACCATTAAAAAGCAGTTCTTCTGGGGGCTTTGGTAATGGCTGAGCACGCTTAATAACACTTTGTGCCTCTTTATCTAGTGAGCGCACACCACTGCTATTAATCAATTCGCAGGCTATGACATAACCTTGTCCATCAACAATAAAACGCACTTTAGGTGCTCCCGTACGCCCTTTTCTTTTCGCTTCTTCAGGATAAGCTTTATAACGATTTAAATGACCTTTGGCTTTAGCTTGCCATAATGCCAAGGCATCTGCTTCTTTATTTGCATCACTATCATAATTTGCAGAAACATCGTTAGCCTGTTGTTTCGCAACAGAATGGCTTGTTGAGGGCGCGGATAGGCTAGATACATTTTCACTGACAATAGGTGAAGGTTTGGTTGGTGCAATTGAAGGGGCAACCTTAACTGAAGTCTGGTTTTGTAGCACTTTTTTCGGCTTTTCAAGCAAAATATCTGCATTTTCATTAATAATAAGATTGGGTTGTTTCTCCGCAATCTCTTGCTGCTGCTTTTTTTGGCTGGCGACAGCCATTTGCTGATCAACACCGACAATCTGTTTTTCTTTATTCACCGCTTGGACGTTTTCACTTAAGCTAAGCATAACAGCCGGTGCAGGTTGATGGATTATCACCGGGCGTTGTTGCGTGATATAGAAATAACTAATAACTAAAGTAAAATGAAATACTATTGATAAAATAAAGCCTGAATATCGACAAGGCTGTAATTGCGCCATTTGGTTAACGGAAGAAGAGATCAACATATGCGTATCATCAATAATCAAGGATGGGCTGCAGGGGTTATCCACAAATAATCGGCATGTTCAGAGGTAATATCGCTACCTTCTTCTGCCATGATAAGTACCGTGACTGTTTCATTAGGGGCTAAATCTTTAATATGTAAAGGTACACCCATTAATTTAGTGGCATGAAATGAGCCGGCAATCAACAGTGCGGGCATAGGGGCATTTAATAAACTTTTTGCCATTGCACGATCACGCAGTTGTTGGATCACGGTCATTTTTTCAATTTGTGTTTTATCAAGTGCACCACCATGAGAAAGCTCAATAGTTTTACTAATAAGCTGACGAACAGCAGGTTGCGTTGAATATTCACCTTCAATATTAGGTGGATTTTTATATGCATTTGTAATATCACTGCGATCGATATTAGCAGCTAACAATGGATAATCTGCTTGTAGCCCTTCTTTAATCAGATTGCCATACCCTTTCCAAGACCAGCCTTTATTCCAATTGAGTACAGACATTAAACGTTCATCACGTAAATATTGTGAGCTAGAGTAACGTTTTTTCGTATTATCAACTAAGTTTTGCTGATCTGGCGTCAACATCTCTAATAAAACCGCACCTTGAGGACGTTTATTGGGAAGTTGTGTCATTAACCAATACTCAATCTCATGGTGATATTGATTGTCATGTTTTTCGCCAACAATCACCCGCGATTGGCTGGCTAATTGAGTTAATAGCGCATTAGCTGTGATTGTCTTTCCTGTACGCGTATCAATAATATTGGCTGATGTAATAATAGCGGGAGTTGTGCTAGGTACGGTGTTTTTTTCTACTGTACTACATGCGCAGACAGTAATAAGTGAAGCTAATAACAGGAACCATTTAGATATTGAAAAAAACATATTAACCTTATAGTTATATTTACTTATTTTTAATATAGGCTTAGATTAATATTAATAAGAATAATTATCAATATCATTGTTATAATTATTTGTATTTAATGTTGACGGATTGATACCGTAAAATAAAAACGCCTTTTATTAAAAAAGGCGCTTTGCTTAAAGTGGTTATTTTAATCAGTTTAGCGATTAGCGTTGAGATTGTGTTTGTGCTTCAACCACAGCTAATGCCACCATATTAACAATGCGACGAACAGATGCAATTGGCGTTAAAATATGGGCAGGCTTAGCAACTCCCATTAACACTGGACCTACCGTTACCCCATCGGAGCTAGTGACACGTAATAAGTTATAGCTAATGCGCGCCGCTTCCATTGTTGGCATCACTAACAGATTAGCTGAACCTTTTAGTGGGCTGTCTGGCATAATATCGCGACGAATTGACTCAACTAAAGCAGCATCAGCATGCATTTCACCATCAATTTCTAATTCTGGGGCGCGTTGTTTAATAAGTTCTAACGCTTTTCTTAATTTTATAGATGATGGGCTGTCAAAAGAGCCAAAACTTGAGCGGGATACTAATGCTGCTTTTGGCTCAATACCAAAGCGACGAATAGTATCTGCCGCCATTATAGTGATATCAGCAAGTTGCTCAGCGGTAGGATCTTCATTTACATAGGTATCAGTAATAAAGGTGTTACCACTCGGCAGTAATAGTGCATTCATCGCCCCTGCAGTATTAGATCCTTCACGTAAACCAAAAACATTTTTATATATTTCAAAATGTTCCGAATAACTTCCCACGGTTCCACAGATCAAGCCGTCTGCTTCCCCTCTACGTACCATAATTGCGCCAATCAGTGTTGGATTACCAATAACGGCTCGACGAGCTTGTTCTTGCGAAACACCGCGACGTTTCATTATTTGATAATATTCTTGCCAATATTCTTTAAAACGCGGATCGTTTTCATTGTTTACAACTTCAAAATCTCTACCCGCTTGAATATGTAAGCCTAATTTCTGAATACGCATTTCAATCACACTAGGACGACCAATTAGGATCGGCTCAGCAAGTCCTAAAGTGACTAATTCTTGAGTCGCATGCAGAACGCGGTTATCTTCCCCTTCCGCCAATACAATGCGTTTTTTCTCTTTTTTCGCTTGAGCAAAGATAGGTTTCATAAATAAATTCGTTTTATAAACGAATTCATTGAGGTGTTCGATATAAGCGGCGAAATCTTCAATTGGACGGGTTGCCACACCTGAATCCATTGCAGCTTTTGCAACGGCAGGCGCAATTTTAACAATTAAACGTGGATCAAAAGGTTTTGGAATAATGTATTCTGGGCCAAATGACAGTTCTTGATCGCCATATGCGCTAGCAACCTCTTCATTTTGTTCTGCTAGTGCCAATTCAGCAATTGCATGTACACAGGCAAGTTTCATCTCTTCATTGATAGCGGTTGCCCCCACATCCAGCGCACCACGGAAAATGAACGGGAAACAGAGAACATTATTGACCTGATTAGGAAAATCAGAGCGTCCGGTACAAATAATCGCATCTGATCGTACCGCTTTGACTAACGGTGGTAAAATTTCTGGCTCCGGATTTGCTAGCGCAAGGATCAGCGGGTCGCGTGCCATTTTTTTCACCATCTCTTGGGTCAGTACCCCCGGCCCTGAGCACCCTAAGAAAATATCGGCATCGTTGATCACATCATCAAGTGTGCGGCTGCCGTTATCTTTAATCGCATAAGCCGCTTTAGTTTCTGCCATATTGGCTTCACGGCCTTGATAAATAACCCCTTTTGAGTCACAAACAACAATATTTTCACGCTTTAACCCTAAAGCGACAAGTAGGTTCATACACGCGATAGAAGCAGCACCGGCACCTGAAACCACTAAGCGAACTTTATCAATATTTTTACGAACAATACGTAACCCGTTGATAATAGCGGCCGTAGAAATAATTGCCGTACCATGCTGATCATCATGAAAGACAGGAATATTCATTCTCTCACGCAGTTTTTGTTCAATATAGAAGCATTCCGGTGCTTTAATATCTTCTAAATTGATCCCACCAAAAGTCGGTTCCAATGAAGCGATAATATCCACCAATTTATCAGGATCGGTTTCATTCACTTCAATATCAAATACATCAATGCCGGAGAATTTTTTAAATAATACGCCTTTACCTTCCATCACAGGTTTTCCTGCTAAGGCGCCAATATTACCAAGTCCTAAAACAGCCGTACCATTAGAGATAACGGCAACCAAGTTACCTTTCGCTGTAAAGCGATACGCAGCTAAAGGATTAGCCGCAATTTCAAGGCAAGGAGCCGCAACACCCGGTGAATAAGCTAATGCTAAGTCACGTTGTGTTATTAGTGGTTTAGTTGGTGTCACTGTGATTTTGCCAGGATTAGGGAATTCATGAAAATCCAATGCACTTTGTTGTAGTTTGTCTTCCATCTTCATATCCTTTGTATCAATAGGGTAAGGGCTTGGTTAGTATAATGGTAATAGCTCGTTAAATCATGATGGTATCGACACTTTTTTCAAATTAGTTCATCTCATTTATTATAAACCGCTCATACCTATTTCTGGGTATATTATTAACCCAGTTTAATTTCATTATGGAAATAAACACGAACAGAAAAAATACAATCTTTGTTTATTATTTATCTATAACTAAATTAACTCTTAAAATAATTAAACTTTTTATATTGTTTTATAAATCAATAACTATTTTTACTTGTAGTTGCATTTTAATATAGTTAAAAATTAACTTAATACATTGTAATAAAAGGATTTATCTATCATTAGAACTTTTATTAGTCGTTTTGGTTATTTTCTTTTTTACCCGTAACAATAATTGGTGTAATATTGCCAACCGTCAATTTTATTTTCTTATTGTTTTAATAAGATATCTGATTCTAATTTTTATTCCTTATTTGGAATTTATTTTTTATTTTCTGCTGTTGAAAAGATTACGCATATTATTTTTTAGGGAGAGGGGTTATGCCTAGCTACTCAATTATGATAGTGGATGATCACCCTATCATGAGATATGGATTACGGCTATTGTTAGAGCAAGACAAGGAATTTATTGTAGTAAGCGAAAGTGGCAATGCTCAAGAAGCAATCACCACAGCAAAACAGTTAAATCCTGATCTTATTATGATGGATTTACACCTTCAAGGACGCTCTGGTATTGATATTATTCGTTCTCTGCGTCGCTGTGGTTTAACATCTTATGTATTGGTTTTATCAATTTCAGATTCTCGCAATGATGTGTATGCTGCATTAGATGCTGGTGCTAACGGTTATTTATTGAAAGAGTGTGAACTTGATATGTTGCTACTCAGTTTACGTAAAGCGGTGGTTGGGCGCCCCGTTTACAGTGAAAAAGTTTGGCAATATATCCAATTAAGACAAAACTATTCTGATCCGCTATCTGCATTAACAAAAAGAGAGCTTGATGTCCTTCAAGAAGTGGCGGTGGGAATGAAAAATAAACAGATTGCCGAAAATCTGTTTATCTCAGAAGAAACCGTCAAAGTACATATTCGTAATATCTTAAAGAAACTACAAGTGACATCACGTTTAGCGGCGAGCCTTATCTTAATTAAGCATCAGCACTAAACGAATTTACCCCGACATTAAGTCGGGGTAATTAAGTTCTTAAGGAAGCCATTTTCTCACTTTAGAAAATCACTCAATAGGGACAGGATAACTTAATACTTTGAAGTGATTATCGGGTAACTTTTCAATTTTTAACTGATAAAGCTCTCGATTGATACCGTTAATCACTATATCCAGTTCACTAAATGCTGACTGTACATCACTATTTCTAGCCCAAGCAGGAATATCTTTGACACCATAATAAAAATAGATAGTACTTTTATCTGAATCGATAGGTTGTATCTCTTTTATTTGGCTAATAAAAAGGTGTCCATAACAAAAATCTTGATATGGTTGCCAAGCTTTTCGTCCTTTCTCGCTTAGAGAGAACACCCACTCGTCACCATCGACAGTTTGTTCAATTAAACCAGCATCCATTAATGCATTCATTCGCTCTAAAACCCATGGAGCATCATTTTCATTACTGTAAACGGGCCATTTCCCTTCGCCTAAACACAATAAATAATCACTGTTAAAAAATGCCTGTAGGGCTGTTTTATACTCATCAACCTTTTTGCTGTCTTCATCTTCATTAGCCCAGCTAAAAGTAGAGAGTAAAAGCAATATAAGACTCAGTGAAATACTTTTCATATTTTCTTTTACCAACGGAAATCTTTATTTCTATTACTCTACGTTACACAATTCGTTACACTTAGGTGACAGGTTAATATCCAATATATTTTATAATGTAAATAGGATTTTTCACTACAACAAAACCTGCTACTTTGGATCTGTATAACACTTATACGTATTGATACCAATATTACGTATTGTCATATAAGGAAAATATCATGTCTACTACTAACCTGACATACACGATGTACGGCATAAAAAATTGCGATACAATCAAAAAAGCACGTAAATGGCTAGATGATAATCATATTCCTTATGTTTTTCATGATTACCGTAAAGACGGTTTGAAGGAAGCATTATTACTCACCTTTACAGAAAATTTAGATTGGCAGACATTGGTGAACAAAAGAGGAACAACTTGGCGTCAATTATCTGATGAAGAAAAAAATGCTATCACTGATGTGAATGCAGCCATTGCACTTATGCTTGATAAACCTGCCATTATTAAACGTCCAATTTTAGTCTCTTCTGATAATCGTTTTATGGTAGGTTTTAATGCTAATGATTACCTGACTTTTACAGGAGCCTAATTTTTATGTCCTGCCCTGTTATTGAACTTGCACAACAACTTATTTCTCGACCTTCCGTAAGCCCAGATGACCAAGGTTGTCAGCAACTGATCATCGAAAGATTAACACCTTTGGGCTTTACCATTGAAAAAATGCCTTTTGGTCAGACCGAAAATCTTTGGGCATGTCGTGGTGGTGAGGGAGAAACCCTCGCATTTGCAGGACATACCGATGTTGTTCCTCCCGGCGCTAATGCATTATGGGATAACCCGCCTTTTGAGCCATCTATTCGTGATGGAATGTTATATGGCCGAGGTGCCGCCGATATGAAAGGCTCTCTCGCAGCCATGGTTGTCGCGGCTGAACGATTTGTGCATGCTTATCCGCAACATCGTGGACGTCTTGCTTTTTTAATTACCTCCGATGAAGAAGCCGATGCGCATGATGGTACCGTTAAAGTGGTCGAGTCATTAATATCTCGAGGAGAGCGACTTGATTATTGCTTAGTGGGTGAACCATCAAGTCAGCATCAACTCGGCGATATGATAAAAAATGGCCGACGGGGTTCAATAACAGCAAATGTCACTATTTATGGTACGCAGGGCCACGTTGCTTACCCTCACCTTGCACAAAACCCTATTCATATGGCGTCACCTTTTATTCACGAGTTAGTGAATACAGTATGGGATAATGGCAATGAGTATTTTCCCGCCACTACCATGCAAATTGCCAATATTCATAGTGGAACAGGCAGTAATAATGTGATCCCAGGTGAGTTATTTATACAGTTTAACTTTCGTTTTAGCACCGCTATTACAGATGAAGAAATTCGTCAACGTACTGAAGCATTACTACAAAAATATCAGTTGCGTTATCACATTTCTTGGTCTTTATCTGGGCAACCTTTTATCACTGGTGAAGGAAAATTACTGGATGCGGTACGTTATTCAGTAAAACACTACACCAATATAGAGCCAACGCTTTCAACTAGC
Organism: Proteus sp. G4415; assembly: GCF_963896075.1. Taxonomy (NCBI): domain Bacteria; kingdom Pseudomonadati; phylum Pseudomonadota; class Gammaproteobacteria; order Enterobacterales; family Morganellaceae; genus Proteus; species Proteus sp. G4415. Next base: position 27,682 of record NZ_CAWQOK010000140.1, on the reverse strand, counting down.
GGAGGCACCTCCGATGGACGATTTATCGCCCAAATGGGTGCACAAGTTGTTGAATTAGGGCCTATTAATGCCACCATTCATAAAGTAAATGAGTGTGTCAGTGCTGCTGATTTACAACAACTTAGTCGCATCTATCAGCGGATCATGGAGCAGATTATTTTATGATAACCCCTTTAATGTTAACGGGTCGTTCTACAGATCATTTAGTGACTTTATCAGAGCGACATCATTTACAGTTTAATGCGACAAAAGCCTTTTTAGCGTTACAACAACAAGCGGCCAAAGCGGGATTTAAATTAATGCCTGCCAGTTCATTTAGAAGTTTTGAACGTCAGTTAGCGATATGGAATGGCAAATTTGAAGGCACTCGCCCTGTATTAGATGCTGAAAGTCAACCTATTGATATTCAGACATTATCAGAAGGCCAACGCTGTGAGGCGATTTTAAAATGGTCTGCATTACCCGGAGCAAGTCGCCATCATTGGGGCACCGAAATTGATTTTTACGATCCTTTCCGTTTACCTAATGGGCAATCATTGCAATTAGAACCTTGGGAGTATGAACAAGGGGGCTATTTTGCACAACTTAATGACTGGCTGACTGAAAATATGTCAGCTTACGATTTTTATCGCCCTTTTACCGATAAAGAGAGTTATATTGCCTATGAGCCTTGGCATATCAGTTATTTGCCTCTCTCTTATGAAGCTTCGCAGGCCTATACTATCGATATCCTTCGCGCTGTTTTAGAAGAAGAGCCGATTTTAGGTAAACAATGGCTATTAGATAACTTAGAAACGGTTTATCAACGCTATATTGTGCTACCAGAATAATTAGATTTTACTTATCTCAGGAGACATCTTGTTTATCTATTACAGGAAGTCTCCACATAAATATCAACAGACAGGCTAAAATTATCAGCAATAAAATTCTCACCCACCACATTGAGACCAACCATAGCGAGATAGCAAAAGTTACTAAAATGACTAAAATAGCTTTCGGCTTAGCCCCCTTAGGCATGGCGCGATAAGTTTGCCAATAACGCAAATAACCACCAAACCAAGAGCGATATAGCAACCAGTGATGAAAGCGTGTTGATGAGCGAGAAAAACACCATGCCGCTAATAACAAAAATGGTGTAGTGGGTAACACAGGTAAAACAACACCTAATGTGGCTAATCCAACACATAACCACCCTGCTATAATCAATAATATCCGTTTCATGTTATGCTTTCCAAATTATGCTTGGTCGCTCTAGGGTAAAGAGTAAATAAAAAAGCTCCTCATTCTCAATAACAATTTTAAAACATAAGGCGGGTTTATGCACTGGATCACTGACTATTGGTGGGTTATTTTAATTCTTTTAGTTGGAATAATTATTAATGCCATAAAAGATATGAATAAAATAGATCCAAAACAGTTTCTAAAAAATAAACGGAAACTGCCTCCCCATCGCGATTTTAATGATAAATGGGATGATGAGGACGATTGGCCCAACAAAAATGACCAGAAGAAGTAGTCGTTAACCAATGTTGGTAAGCCTGTGCTAATTGCTCATCTTTTTCTGCCATCAGTTGTTGGCATTGCCGACGTAGTGTCGTGACAAGGGCTTTCTTACCCGATAACGAAAATTGTTTTACACAGGCCTCTACAGATTGCTTATCAATAAAAAATGCCACTAATAACGGGTAGCGTGATCTATCACCTTGCAGAAAATAACCAACACTTTGATATACCGTTAATATAGAGCGATGGGCGAAAGCAAAACCTGCCATCATCAGCCAGTGATCTGCTTCACTGGCGCTAGGCAATGCAGTAGCAAGAGAGATACCTGTTTGCTGAGTGATATAATCACTTTGTAATGCGAGTGCTTGTTGTGCAACTTGTAATAATTGCTGCCCCTGAGCACTGATTGGGTAAATAGCCATAGCAGTATAACAGCCACTACTGGCTTCTTTATGAACGCCTAATCTCACCAGATAAAAACCACATTGTTGCCAAAAATTGGCTAATGCGTCGGTATAGCCAAAACTGACAGAAAGGTAATCAATATTCTGTTTCTGGCACTGCTTAGCAATATCCGCAACTAATTTTGCAGCGACTTTTTGACGTCGATATGCTGGCAATACCGCAATTCGGCTGATGCGTAATGAAGTTAAACACATTGCCTCAATGGATAAGCCGTAAGTGACTAACGATTGGGCAACAAGATTACCTCTTGGTCGACGTATACCTCGCCAAACATCTTGTGCTAAGGCTTTCGCTAGTCCCCCTTCTTCAATACACCACACCGCCCCAACAAGATGCCGATGAATAAATGCAGACCAATAGTGCTGCTTTTGTCCATCGAATAAACGTCGAAGATCTAAAGGCGTGGTTCGATAATGAGCACTAGTTAAAAGTTGATAAAAATTGGCTCGTTGTTCACTATCGAAATGCTGGCATGAGGTGATCACCACCTCGCCAGATTGGTTAGCATGATGAAAAGAAGGCTCATCAAGTAACAACAGTTGATTAAGCCAATTTTCGAGTGGATCGTCCTGCGCCCAGCGAATAGGTACGGTAAGTTGATAATTTTGTAACGTTGGAATGCTATCACCCAGTTTTAAAATAAAGCCGCGCCCTGTTCCTTCATAGCCTTGTACCGTGGTGGTCATTAACACTCGAGGGAAGTGCTGACAAAGAGCTATAAGTTGAGCAATGGGTATAGTCGCCGCTTCATCAATAATTAACCAATCTCGACACAAATGCTCTGTATGACAAAGGGCTAACAAATTATCCGGTGAGTAGAACTCGATGGTTTTATGTGTATGAGATAATAGCACTTCAATACTGTTTCTCGCAGGGGCACAAACCGTCACTGAGCCAGGCCACTGCTCTATCAACATTCCTGCTAACGCTGATTTTCCTCTGCCTCGTGGTGCCGTGATACTCCATACGCCAGATTTTGCCTGTAAAAGATGCGCTAATAACTGTTGCTGTTGTATGGTTGGCATCCCTTGAGGCAACGCCCACTGTTGGCCTGTATTTTTTATTTCAGGTAGAACAAGGGGCTGCGATGCTTGCCAAATAATGGCCTGTTTATCTGCTAGTGTAATTTTTGCTAACCAAGCCATAAAATGGGGAGTAGATATAACCCCTTGCGCATCATTCCAGCGCTGACTATCGTTATCAATATAATGTTGCCACTGAACAATATCGGGTAAACATAAGATAAGCCAACTTCCTGCTTTCAACGTTCCCGTTAGCATCGCTAGTGCATCAGCATTAAAAGCATGGTTAGCGTCAAATACAGCGTGAAGATATTCACGGCCTAATAGTTGATGAGCATGTTCTGGTTTTATCGCCTCAGACATCTCTGAAGAGAGTATTAGCCAATCGCCTTTACACTGCTGTTGGATAGCTCGAAGTTGTTCCCTTTGCCATGTATAGCTCCCCGCTAAAAGGAGTAATCGCCGCTGACCTAGTCGAGCGAAGGCTTGTTGATAGCGCAATAAATCTAAAGATGGCACTACTATGACTTACCTATCAATAACGAAAGGATCCCCGCAGCAATCAGTGGACCTACTGGAACCCCCCTAAATAGGGCGACACCAATAACGGTTCCTACGAGTAAACCCGCTACCGTTGACGGTTGGTTATTCATAAGTGACACCCCTCGTGCCCCTAACCAAGAGACGATGATACCAATTGCAATCGCTAGTAATGATTTCCAATTTAAAAAAGAATTGAAAACTTCTTGTGCGGAAATGCGGCCTGTGGCAATCGGTGTCATAACACCTACGGTGAGGATCAAGATCCCAATGGTCATACCGTATTTTTCGACTAATGGAAAATATTGGTTTAACGGTGTGATTTTAATAACCAATAAAAAGATCATTGCTAAAGTGACAGTCATATTATGACTAATAATGCCCAGGCCTGCGAGTACCAGCAAAATTAGCAATGAGGGATCAACATTACTCATCTATTTTTATAATCCTTCTCTTTCTCTGAATCATTCTAATATCATTTAAGCGTGAGATGGTATTAGTTCAATGACGAAGAAGCAAATGTATCACAAGATTTAATATCGCCACTATTGTAGCCGCGCATAAACCATGTCTTACGTTGTTCTGCAGTGCCGTGAGTAAAGCTATCCGGTACAGCGTAACCCTGTTGTTGGCGTTGCAGCCTATCATCACCGATAGCTTGTGCGGTTTTAATGGCCGTCAGTAAGTCCGCTTCATCAACACGGCCTTCACCGGCAATAAAGCGCCCCCACATACCCGCAAAACAATCAGCTTGCAGTTCTAGTCTTACTGATAAGCGATTTGCTTCCACTTTTGAACGTGCCATTTGCTGTTTTTCACGCATTTGTGTGGTGATACCAAGTAGATGCTGAACATGATGTCCCACTTCATGAGAAATCACATAACCTTGAGCAAACTCTCCCCCCCCACCAAGGCTGTTTTTCATTTCATTATAAAAAGAGAGATCGAGATAAATTTTTTGGTCTGCAGGACAATAAAAAGGCCCCATCATTTTAGTGCCGGTACCGCATTGCGTTGTGGTACTGTTGGTATATAGCACTAATTTAGGATCACGATATTGTTCGCCGGCTTTGGCAAACATCCCTTGCCAAAAATCTTCCGTACTGGCTAATACAACACTGCTAAAATCTGCCGCTTCATTATAAAGGGCAGATTGTTGTTGGCTATTTTGTGTTGGTTGTGATGTTTGCCCTGTAAGCGAATTAAAATCAAACCCCATAAAGCTTGCGATCACCAAAATAATAATGATCACAAAGCCATATTTTGTACGCAATAATAGTGCAATTAATCCTAATGGGAGATTACCACCACCGGATGCAGAAGAAGGCTGCCCTCTTCTATCTTCAACATTATTGCTTCTTCGGCGATCATTCCAACGCATAACCCTTCCCCATTATGTAATTCACTTAATTTTAATTGCTAGGTCATTTTGATGACAACTTATCTTAGATAATAACAAAAATTATCTCATCACTATTGCCTATTTTTTAAGAGCAAAATAATAGCACCCATTAGTCACTTTCAATTCATCTTAGTTAATTTTTCTTTATAGCATATTAAAAAGGTCAGTTTTTAAGCTGACCTTTTTCTTTTATGGATAATATTGCTGACGTAATCGATTGCGCAGTTAGTCTAAAGAAACACCAATTCGACGTGCAACTTCTTCATAGGCTTCAATTAATCCACCTAAACTTTGACGGAAGCGATCTTTATCCATTTTATCTAAGGTGTTTTTATCCCATAAACGGCTACCATCTGGTGAGAATTCATCCCCCAGTACAACTTTACCGTTAAAGAGGCCAAACTCTAATTTAAAGTCAACGAGGATCAGACCGGCTTTATCAAACAGTTCACTGAGGACATCGTTTGCTTTATAACTAAGACGTTTCATTTCTGCGAGGTTTTCTTTTGATACCCAACCAAAAGTTTCACAGTAAGATTCATTAACCATCGGATCATGACGGGCATCGTCTTTTAAGAAGAGATCAAAAATAGGTGGGTTTAAGACAGTACCTTCTTCAATACCTAAACGTTTAACCAGTGATCCAGCCGCTCGGTTACGAATAACACATTCAACAGGCACCATATCGAGTTTTTTTACTAGCACTTCATTATCAGAGAGCAAACGTTCCATCTGCGTTGGGATACCCGCTTCTTCCAATTTGTTCATAATGAAATAATTGAACTTATTGTTCACCATTCCTTTACGATCAAACTGTTCAATACGTTGGCCATCTAACGCTGATGTATCGTTTCTGAATTCAAGAATAAGATAATCAGAAGACTCAGTGGTATAAACCGTTTTCGCTTTACCACGATACAACTCAGCTTTTTTTTGCATCTGACACACTCCAAAGATGTGATAGGTTTAACAAGAAACTTGCTTTCCATACTCTACTCTAGATTGGATAAAAAAGCTTTTAAAACGTGGAGGGGATCACTAAAAAATATCACTGTCGACTATTTTTTAGCGGCTCTAATCAATAAGAGAAATAAGTGAATTGAGTGATAAAAAGGCCGCACATTTTCTGTACGGCCTGATATTTAATAGATAAAAAGAGCTTTTATTTTATTGGCTTACTAAAGGCCGCTTTCATTGCAGCAACCATCTGATCATTTTCAGACTGTGTAAGAGGTTTACCTTTATCACTGATAAATTGCAAACTACTGCGGTTATTTAAGTCACCGACTTGTAGTTTGTAATCCCCTTCATTAATTGTTGGTTTATCAACCCCTAATGTGCTCCAACTTGCACTACTTAAGCCTTTATAAGTCACTTCAATTGAACCTTTCGAACGAGTACGATCGCCCATTTTCATACCCACGCTTTCTAGCGCGATAGGTAATCTATCCCACACAACATCAAATGGTGCTCGAACAATAATGACAGGCAGCCCAGCATTATCACTTCCCGTTTGTACGTCGATAATACCTTGCAAATTACTCGTTGCGCTATTTTCACTTAAGTTACGCATGCGGTTTAAACCGTCAACCACTTCATTTAATAGTAAGGTGTTATAACGCTTCACTTCCATTGGATCGGAAATCTCGTTTTCACCTTGGCGTAACCCAGTATTCGTAATCGTTAATATCACAACATTACCTGACTGGCTTATCGTTAAATTATGGCGACTTTGGAAAGGCACATTTTCATCAGCACGAGTCCAAGTGATCCAATCGGTAACAATCTGTTTTTGTCCTGCATCACTTTTAGCCAGTGCCACACCTTTATCCGCTAAAACAGCAGAAACTTGCTCGTATAAGGTGGTATTTTCGGGCGTGTTGGGTAATAACAGTCGGCTATTATCCGCATTATTCTCACTACGTGAGCCACTTAATAAGTTTAAAGCCTGTGTTGGTGGGCGAATATCTAATGCTAAACCCACAGGCTCACTCTTTTTAGGCGTAGGAATATCATATTCCCCATTTTGCAAAGGCAACACCATACCCGCTGGGACAACTAAATTTTTTAGCGCTGCTGACTCTAAATACGACTCGTCACCACTGACTTGACGTTTATAGCGCTGATCACTGGAACAGGCTGCCAATAAAACCACCAGCGACAGACCCGCGACTTTCATAATCTTTGATTTATGCAATAGTGTTGCCATTAAAATTCCCTAAGTTTTACAGTATTCCCGCTGTTAACAGCGCTTTCTCTACGATATCCTGACCCGCTGATGTTAATGGAGTCATCGGTAAGCGCAATGTGGCGTCTTCAATCAATCCAATACGTTGACACGCCCATTTAGCTGGGATTGGGTTAGGTTCAACAAATAACTGATGATGTAAGTCCATCAGGCGTCGATTAAGTTCACGTGCTTTTGCAAACTCACCCGCTTTTGCCAATCGACATAATTCTACCATTTCTAACGCAGCAACGTTAGCAGTAACCGAAATAACACCATGACCGCCAAGTTGCATAAAGTCTAATGAGGATGCGTCATCTCCACTTAATAAGATAAAACTATCATCATTAACTAACTGTTGGATTTGACTAACACGACTTAAGTTCCCTGTCGCCTCTTTAATTGCCACAATATTATCCAACTGAGCTAAACGTGCAACTGTTACTGGCAATAAATCACATCCTGTACGGCCGGGCACATTATACAAGATTTGGGGTAAAGCCGTGCTTTCAGAAATCGCTTTAAAATGTTGATAAAGCCCTTCTTGGGAAGGTTTATTATAGTATGGAGTAACCGTTAAGCACCCTGCAATACCTTTATTTTCAAACTGTTGTGTAAACCAAATAGCTTCAGAAGTTGCATTAGCCCCCGTGCCTGCAATCACAGGAATACGACCATCAGCCATATCCAGAGTCATTAATACGACATCAACATGCTCATCATGGCTTAATGTTGCCGATTCTCCCGTTGTTCCCACAGAGACAATAGCATCTGTACCTGCTTTAACATGATAATCGACCAACTTGCGTAAACTAACTCGGTCAACATTGCCTTTCGCATCCATAGGGGTGACTAATGCCACCATACTGCCTGTAAAATCAAAATTGTTACTTACCATAATTCATTGCTCCGAGATAGACTTATACACAATGGTACTCATTCATTGCTCTATTGAAAACTACTTAACTCTAGGTTTCTAATGAAATTTGCTAATATTCTTTGATTTGAATTAAAGAGAGATAATAATGAAAGATAGTGCGCTTCTGATCTTGGCAGAAATCAAATTTTGTGTTTACCTGTTAGGAATAAACTGAAAGTCAAAAGGAAGCCTATTTTGCCTATACCTGATAAACATTTTCTCGTACTCACTGCATTAGGGACTGACCGTCCTGGTATCGTTGATACCATTACGCAATTAGTTAGCCAATGCGGGTGTAATATCGAAGACAGCCGGCTTGCGATGTTCGGTCAAGAATTTACGTTTATCATGCTACTTTCTGGTGGTTGGAATGCGATTGCCCAACTTGAAGCATTACTGCCGATAAAAAGTGCAGAACTTGATTTATTGACTGTGATGAAAAGAACCAAAATGGGTGCGCCAGTCTCTTACCCATCAACCATTACTGCAAAAGTAGATATAGAAGATGCCCCCGGCATTGTTGAACGTTTTACCAATTTATTTAGTCAACATCACTTTAATCTTGCAGAATTAGTTTCTAAAACTCATCCTTCTGAGGATGGTACTCCTGCTCGTTTAGAAATTCAGATCACGGCCCATAATCCGTTAGATGATCATGGTCTCGTTATTCATGAGAAATTCAATCAATTATGTACAGAGTTAAACGCTCAAGGCACAATAAGTATCGTAAATAGTCTGATGATGAAACAATAAAAGAATGGAGAATTAGGTAATGAACCCATTAAAAGCCGGTGATAAGGCACCTCAATTCAGTCTGCCTGATCAAGATGGAGAAATTATTAATCTGTCTGATTTTGCTGGCCAACGTGTGCTCGTTTATTTTTATCCAAAAGCGATGACACCAGGCTGTACAACGCAAGCTTGTGGCTTACGTGATGAGATGGATACACTAAAAAAAGCCAACGTCGAGGTATTGGGAATTAGTACTGATAAGTCAGAAAAACTTTCCCGTTTTGCCGAAAAAGAGATGTTAAACTTCACCTTACTTTCTGATGAAGATCATAAAGTTGCAGAGCAATTTGGCATTTGGGGTGAAAAACAATTTATGGGGAAAACTTACGATGGCATTCATCGTACGACGTTCCTAATTGACAAAAACGGTGTGATTGAACATGTGTTTGATAATTTTAAAACCAGCAATCACCACCAAGTGGTTATCGATTATTTAGCTGCACACCCATAGTTTATGATCACAGCTTAATGCTGATAAATAAAACAGACAGCCATTAACTATCGCTGTCTGTTTTTTTATTATCAATAAGTTGATGATAAATCGCGTCTATATTACTTTTTCTTTTCTAATGTTTCTAAAGGCGGCTCATTGGCAATTTCATCAGGCAGCGCATGTAATACTGCTTTGATTAACGTCGCTAAAGGAATGGCGAAAAACACCCCCCAAAAACCCCACATACCACCAAATATAATCACAGATAAGATAATGACTAAGGGGTGCATATTGACAGCTTCAGAGAACAATATCGGTACTAATAAGTTGCTATCTAAACCTTGAACCACTAAGTAAGCGATAAATAGCGCCCAAAAATCAGAGCCTAATCCCCATTGAGAAAGCGCAATTACAATGACTGGAATAGTCGCGAGTACCGCCCCCACATAAGGCACTAAAACCGAAACGCCAACTAAAACCGCTAATAAGACTGAATAACGCAAATCAAAAAAAGCAAAGACAAAATAGGTAAATACACCAACAATCACCATTTCGGTAACCTTACCACGAATATAGTTGGTGATTTGCTGATTAACCTCAATCCACACTTGTGCTGCAAGAATTCTATTTTTGGGTAATACCCGACGGACAGCATTGAGCATTTGTTGCTTATCTTTTAATAAAAAGAACGTCATTAATGGCACAAGGATCAGATAAATAGAGAGCGTGATAACGCCGATTAAAGAGGCTAAAGAGACTTTTAACACTGACTCTGCCACCGTTGAAAATTTACTGCGCAAGTTTTCCGCCATCATATCCACGATGCCAACATCCATTAATGCGGGGAATCGCTCAGGTAATTCTCGAGCAAATGCATTGAATTTATTGATCATATTAGGGATATCTGAAATTAGCGTCATGGCTTGTTGCCATACCGTTGGCGCTAAAATCAAAATAACAATGGCACTAATACCTATAAATAGTGTCAGAACGATTGATACGGCCCAAATTCGTGCACATCCTAGCTTCTCAAGTAAGTGTGTTGGCCATTCCAGCAAATAAGCTAATACAATGGCGACTAATAATGGTGCAAGTATGCCACTGAAAAAGTAGATAATTGAAAAACCGGCAATTAGGATCACCACCAGCGCGATAACTTGGGGATCAGCAAATCGACGTTTATACCATTGAACAAGCAAGTCCAGCATGAAAATAGAGGTCCTTTATAATAATAAGTCAAATATATCTATATGTATTGATTTACATAATCAATAATCTTTTGACGGATTTTACGTTAGCTTTTGCTATGATACATCATTAATTATAAATTTTTCGTTAAGATAGCTATCAGGATGTTGTTGTATGAAACTCAGACTTAAAAAACCACTGGTCGCGCTTCTTGTTTCTACTTTGCTATCAACATCAGTGTTGCCTGCTCACGCTGCGATTGATATTGAAGATACCCTGCCCGATATGGGAACGACAGCAGGCTCAACATTGAGTATCAATCAAGAAATCGCTATGGGTGATTACTATACTCGCCAATTAAGAAATAGTGCACCATTAGTTTTTGACCCTCTACTTTCTAATTACATCAATAATTTAGGTCAAAGATTAGTCTCTAATGCCAGTTCGGTAAAAACCCCCTTTCACTTTTATTTAGTGAATAACCCCAATATTAATGCCTTTGCTTATTTTGGTGGCAATATCGTATTGCACTCAGCACTATTTAGATACAGTCGCAATGAAAGTGAATTAGCTTCTGTTATCGCCCACGAAATTTCTCACGTTACCCAGCGTCATCTTGCAAGAATGTTAGAAGATCAGTCTAAAACCACGCCACTGGCTATGGCTGGAATATTAGGCTCTATTTTAATATTTATGGCTAACCCCAATGCCGGTTTAGCCACCTTTACGGGAAGTATGGCTGGGATGCAACAAAACATGATCACCTTCACGCAAATGAACGAACAAGAAGCTGATCGGATAGGAATACAAACTCTTTATCGTGCAGGATTTGATCCACAAGGTATGCCTAATTTTATGCAGATCTTAGCAGACCAAGTGCGCTATAGTTCTAAGCCGCCTGAAATGCTATTAACGCACCCCTTACCTGACAGCCGTTTATCTGATGCACGTAGCCGTGCAGCGCAATATGCTCCGCGCAAAGTGCCACAATCGGCTAATTTTCTCTATGCTAAAATGCGGGTATTGACCATGCTAGAGAAAAACCCCACATCAAGTAACGCCTTGCAAACCACGCTGGATCAGTTTAGGCAAGGAACGGAATTAGAAAAATCAGCCGCCAATTATGCACAAGCCTTACTCTATTCTCGTGATCGTAAATTTAATGACGCGAGAAAAATACTCGCCCCTATGCTGGCAAAAGAGCCAAATAATATCTGGCTTATTGATGCCATTACCGATATTGACGTAGAGCAAAACCGTGCTGCAGAAGCGATAACACGTTTACAACAAGCGCTTAAGCAATCACCTAACAACAAAGTACTGACGGTTAATTTAGCTAATGCTTATATGCAAAATAAGCAATATAACGAAGCTAATCGATTATTATATCGCTATACCTTTGACAATCCTGACGATCCTATTGGTTGGCAGTTGGTGGCGGAAAATGCGGCAAAACAAGGTAATCGAGCCCAAGAGCTTGCAGCTTACGCTGAAGATTTGGCATTACGAGGAGATTTTGAAACTGCCATTCGTTATCTTGGTGATGCGAGTCGTCAAGTAAAATTAGGCAGTAATGAGCAAGCTCGTTTTGATGCACGTATTGATCAATTGCGTAAACTTCAACATAAAGACAGTCAATTTAAATAAGGGATAATATGACCAACAAAGTAACGATTTATCATAATCCGCGCTGTTCTAAAAGCCGTGAAACCTTACATTTATTAGAAGAGATGCATATCACCCCTGACGTTATTCATTATTTAGATACGCCGCCTTCTGTCGATGAGTTAAAAGCATTACTCAAAGCGCTAGATTTTGACGATGCAAGAAAATTAATGCGCACCAAAGAAGAAATTTATAAAACCCTAAAGCTTGCTGATGAGAGCTCACAAGAAGCATTAATTCAGGCCATGCATAATCACCCTAAATTAATTGAACGTCCTATTGTGGTCGTTGGCAATAAAGCGCGTTTAGGTCGTCCACCTGAGCAAGTTACCGCCCTTTTTAAGTAGGCTAAATTGGCAATTGCCGACATTGACGGTATGGCGCATCACTAAAACGTAATCTGAGTGATTTCAGAGCATTGAGACGAGAAACCTTACGGCTGTTTTCAAAGATCGGTGGTGCGCCCTAATAACTCATTATCTGCAGTGCGCTCAAAATGACAGAAAACCAACACGTTATACCTATTAACTTACTTCACTCCTCTTCATATCAATAACACAATTCTCTACTGCTTTATTACCACATCACAACGGTGTTACCGCCATCTGTATATTCTAAAGGTCACTAATGTTAATTTTATGTTACAAGCACTAAGGAAACACGATAGTTATTTCCATTAGTAGAATAAGGTAGTTTATTGCTTGCTTTCAAAATATTTCATCTTAATTTCATTTTTTTTATAGTGAATATTTTACCAAGATCAAAAATATCTATCACGATCACATTATCCTGTTACAAATAACAGCCAACAGAAAAAATTTATGAAACGTTTCATTTGTATTGTGACAAAAGTCTCTTTACACGAGTGAATTCCTACTTATTATGGTCTTCAGAAAATATGATGGCAGATTTGATTTGCGATACACTTCGAACCATTTTTATTTTCGTTATCATCCAATTCAGAAATTAATATTAGAGATACAATTTAAACAATACTGCAACATAGCAAAATACGTTAATTCGCCACTTCTTTTACACATGCCTACTCGCTATCTCACTAGAGATAGTGCGTTATATTTTTTTTAAAGTGTATAGATATCGGCAAACTAACTGAAAATATAGCCAACATATGGGCGACTAAAACTAATCAATCATCAAAATACCAGATGATTGCCAGGCTAATAGGAAATTTAATGAACATCGTACATAGACTCAAACTTGTTTCATTCCTCCAATTTTTTATTTGGGGCTCTTGGCTTGTTACGTTTGCTTCATATCTATTTGATAAATTACATTTTAAAGGTACTGACGTTGGGCTAATTTTTAGTGCTTTAGGATTAGCATCACTGATCGCACCGGTGATCATGGGATTTATTGCGGACAAGATAAATAACCGTAAGCTGGTCTTTATTACCCTGCATATTTTATCCGCGTTTGCTTTAGTGCTGATGTCCCAAATGACCACAGTGACTACCCTCTTCTTTGCGACACTTCTGCATTTATTGTTCTTTATGCCAAGCATTTCTATGGCAAACAGTATTATTTTTGAGTTACTAGAGCAAAAACACCTAGAGCCAAATGACTATTTCCCCAAAATCCGTGTTTATGGCACCGTGGGTTTTATTGCTGCAATGTGGGTTATTAGCTTCTTAGGTTTCGGTAATAGCTACGATCAACTGTTTGTTGCTGCAATAGCCTCTATTATCTTAGCGGTATTTGCGATGTTTTTACCGGCGACAAAAGCGACAGATAAAACAGAAGCAAAAGAAGAAGTGGCCGCTTTTAGCTTATCGAATACCTTACAAGTGTTTAAAAAGAAAAATGTGGTTATTTTCCTTTTCTTTGCCACATTGTTAGGTTCAGTATTGCAAATTACCAATACATTTGGGGTTCCATTCTTACAAGATATGGCCAAAGCACCTAATGCTGATGACTCTTTCTTGGCTCATTATCCTTCTGTTTTCTTATCCATTTCTCAAATTTCTGAAGTGGTCTTTATTCTATTTTTACCCCTGTTATTAAAACGAGTTAGAATAGAAACTATCGTATTATTTAGTATGATTGCATGGATCTTACGTTTTGGTTTCTTCGCTTACGGTGACTATTCATCATTAGGCCAAATCGTTCTGTTGTTATCCATGATTGTCTATGGTTGTGCTTTCGATTTCTTTAATATCTCCGGCTCGCTATTCCTAGAAAAAGAGATCCCATTACAATATCGCTCTACCGCACAAGGTATGTTTATGACCTTAGTGAATGGTTTTGGTACTTATTTAGGTGCGATGCTAAGTGGCTGGGTTATTGATTTGTATACCACAGATGGTGTTATTGATTGGCAGTCATTCTGGTTGATCTTTACGGGTTACACTGTGGCTATCACCGCACTTTATCTGATTTACTTAGTGGTTCCGCAGAAGAAAACAAAAGTTGTAGAAGCACATTAATTATTTCCCCCATTCTTTATTTGTTGCACTCACCGCTTATCTTTCGAGATAAGCGGTTTTTTATTACTGGTTATCTATTGCATAATACGTTGTTTTAAATAGCTTGCGATTAAAGCTTAAGAATATCTTTTACGAAAGGAATGGTCAGCTTACGTTGAGCCACAATAGAGGCATGATCGAGTTCATCTAGCATTTCAAATAATGTGCGCATTTTTCTATCTAAGCGCTTTAATACAAAACGACCCACATCTTCGGGTAATTCAAATCCTCGCAGTTTCGCTCTTAATTGTAGTGCTTGAATTTTTTCTTCATCGCTTAGCGGTTGTAAGCGATAAATTTGCCCCCAATCTAGGCGAGAAGCGAGATCAGGAAGTTGTAAATCAATTTGACGGGGAGGTCTATCCCCTGTGATTAATAGACAGGTGCGACCAAGTTCTAATACGCGATTATACAGATTAAACAGAGCAAGTTCCCACTCTTCATCACCCGCAATACATTGAACGTTATCGATACAAACTAATGAAAGATGCTCCATACCTTCAAGCACATCTGGTACGAAATAAGCCCGTTTATCAAGAGGAACATAACCAACTGCATCTCCGGCTAAAGAAAGCTCTGCACAAGCTGCATGCAACAAGTGGCTTTTTCCGCCCCCATCACGAGACCAGAAATAGATATAACTGCCATGTGATTGGTGAATAGCAGTTTGGATCGCTGCAACGAGTGATGCATTTTCCCCTGCGTAAAAGCTATCGAATGTCTCATCATCGGGCAGAGATAGTGGTAATGATAGCTGTGATGGCGTATTCAGAAGCACCTCACCTGAATAGTTTAATAAACGTCGTGATTCTAACACAAATTCTATCAATGACAGAATCAATATTAAAAAAGCAAGACGAGCTGCTTAAGATGACAGCAATAAATAGCGAAACTGTTTATTTTGACATCAATATAAGATCAGTTTAGCGATGCTATTTCACTATTTAAACGTTATCTTAGAGAGATCGTGACCTGAGGGTTGCTGGTAAATATCTAATTTAAAATACTTAGCACAAGCATTTATATACTCAAAAATTTCTGATTGCGTCTCTTCATATTCCACCCATGTGGTAGCACGAGTAAAACAATATAATTCAACGGGTAGTCCCATTGGTGTGGGGGGCATTGTTCTTATCACCAAATACATATCCGGCCTCACATCACCACGCATTTTGATCCAATTTAACATATACTTTCTAAAAAGTTGTAGATTGGTCACCCCGTTGGTTTCTAACCAAGTATTAATATCGCCTATCTCTTCTTCTTTACCTTCTAACATCGCTTCAATGCTTTTTTTAAGTGGCGCAGTATTTTTTAGCTCCTGCACTAACTGTTCTGTAGCAAATGAAATAGAGGATTGATCAATATAGAAACTACGCTTGATACGACGGCCTCCTGAAGAGAACATCGGTTGCCAGTTAGTGTATTTTTCGGTTAAAAAGTCCTTTGTGGGTATACGAGAAATCGTGTTATCCCAATTACGTACTGTAATTGTGTGCAGTGCGATATCAATCACTTCACCACTAATATTACTGCTGGGTAATTCAATCCAATCATATAGTTTTAACACTTTACCATTTGAGATCAGAATATTAGCGACAAATGAGATAAGGGTATGTTGGAAAACAAACATCAATACCGCAGCGATCGCACCAAAGCTGGAAATAATAATCAGTGGGGATTGTTCAGTAAATAGCGCGATAATAAGAATAAAAGCGATGATCCACACCACTATCTTAGCAATTTCAATATAACCTTTAATCGAATT
Organism: Proteus sp. G4415; assembly: GCF_963896075.1. Taxonomy (NCBI): domain Bacteria; kingdom Pseudomonadati; phylum Pseudomonadota; class Gammaproteobacteria; order Enterobacterales; family Morganellaceae; genus Proteus; species Proteus sp. G4415. The sequence goes on along the minus strand of NZ_CAWQOK010000140.1, from coordinate 11,275 downwards.
GTTACGGTGCCACGATTTTTTAGCATGCCTGATATTGAAAATATCTAACGCGTTATTAAGAAGAGAAGCAATATTGATGACGATAAAAGCACGACAAACCGTTTCAAAGATAATATTCATCTGTGCTGAAAACGAAGGCAATAACTGGTTTATATAGAGAACCAGAGTGACTGCAACAATAGAGGCACTTTTTTTCGCAATATCTTCTATCGTCTCTTCATCTGAGAGTTCGGTGAATAAAAACAATAGACGCTTGGCTATACGACGAAAGATCATCTTTGCCAGAAACCACACCACCAGCAACGTGATCACTAAAAACAGCGTGGTGAAAATCTGCTTAGATACGATAAAGTCGTATATATCAACAAGTTTTTCCATAACTAGCGTCGTCACCCTTTTAAAAGCTTTGTTACAACCTTAAAATAATTTTTAGCTCAATAATAGCTAAAAAGTATCGCTATCACTAAACCACTAACAATCTCATTGTCTCATTTATTTGCGTTAAATAAATATTATTATTAAGTTTATTTTCTTTTTCTAAGTTTTAAACGCTTTTTATAACAAAAGAGTTCTTGTTTATCTTATAAGAATAAAAAACAACCAATAAAAAAAGCAGTCTATGACTGCTTTTTAGTTCAATGACGAAATATTAGCGAAAAAAGCTCATCAATGATTACTTGGTGTTTGTATGTTCGTTAATTGACTCCAGAGTATCATCCACTAACTCAGTTTCTGGGCGAATAATACTCACCAACTTAAATACTAAACTTAAAACAATACCGACTATCGTTGCTAAAGCCATGCCTTTTAGTTCAGCTGCGCCAATTTGAATTGATGCACCACTTACACCGACAATTAAAATGATCGCTGTTAATATCAAGTTTTGTGGTTTGTTATAATCAACTTTCGAATCTAATAATACGCGAATGCCGGACGCCCCTATTACACCATACAGTAATAAAGAGACACCGCCCATTACCGGTACGGGAACCGCTGCAATCGCGGCTGCCAATTTACCAACACAAGAAAGTAAGATGGCGATAATTGCTGCACCACCAATGACCCAAGTGCTATACACTTTAGTAATAGCCATAACACCGATATTTTCACCGTAAGTCGTGTTAGGTGTAGAGCCAAAAAATCCGGAGATAATGGTTGAAAAACCATTTGCAAACATAGAGCGATGTAAGCCTGGGTTTTTCATGAGATCACGTTGAACAATATTCGCGGTTACCACAAGGTGCCCTACGTGTTCGGCAATAACCACTAATGCCGCCGGCAAGATAATAAAAATAGCACTCCACTCAAAACGCGGCGAATAAAAGGTAGGCAGAGCAAACCAATTGGCTTCTTTAATCGGTGTCACATCAACAACGCCCATAAAGAAAGAGAGTGCGTAACCGGCTAACACGCCAATAAGAATAGGAATAATAGCCAAAAATCCCCTAAACATCACTGAGCCTAAAATAGTCACACCCAGTGTCACCATAGAGATTATCAATGTTTGACTATCAACGGGATTATCTGCGCTAGGTAATAATCCAGCCATATTAGCGGCGGTTCCGGCCAACTCAAGACCTATTACGGCAACGATTGCGCCCATTGCCGCAGGAGGAAACATCACATTAATCCATCCTCGTCCGGCGATTTTCACAATGCCAGCAACAAGGCAAAATAGCACCCCACAGACAATAAACCCGCCCAATGCTAATTCATAGCCTAAAGGAAGTAGCAATAACACCGGAGAGATAAAGGCGAAACTTGAACCTAAATAAGCAGGAATACGACCTTTACAGATAAAGAGATAAAGCAGAGTACCGATACCGTTAAACAATAATATGGTGGCCGGATTAACCTTAAACAAAATCGGCACAAGTACAGTAGCACCAAACATGGCAAACAGATGTTGAAAACTCAATGGGATTGTTTGTAATAATGGTGGGCGCTCTTCTACCCCGATTGCACGACGAGTCATGCTTACGACCTCTCTTTAAAATAGATATAAATGGAATTTAAATTTCAGCGATAAAACAAACCAATAAGTGATCCAAAAAAAAGCCGACTATCAAAGTCGGCTTAATCATTATTTTGTACCAAATATCTTATCACCCGCATCACCAAGGCCTGGGACAATGTACCCATGCTCATTAAGATGCTTATCAATCGATGCAGTATATAACTCAACATCAGGATGAGCTTCTTCTAATGCTTTGATCCCCTCAGGCGCAGCCACTAACACTAAAACTTTAATTGAAGTACAGCCTGAATTTTTTAATAAATCAATTGTGGCAATCATAGAGCCACCAGTTGCTAACATTGGGTCAACAACAAGTGCCATACGTTCTTCAATATGAGAGGCTAGTTTCTGGAAGTAAGGGACGGGCTTTAAGGTTTCTTCATCGCGGTAAACACCAACTACACTGATCCGGGCGCTAGGAATATTTTCTAATACTCCATCCATCATCCCAAGACCGGCACGGAGGATAGGTACAACAGTAATTTTTTTTCCTTTAATCTGTTCTATCTCAACCGGGCCACACCAACCTTCAATTGTTACCGTCTCTGTTTCTAAATCGGCGGTAGCTTCATACGTCAGTAGACTGGAAACTTCTGAAGCCAATTCACGAAAGCGTTTAGTGCTTATATCATGATCTCGCATCAGCCCCAATTTATGTTGAATGAGTGGGTGTTTTACCTCAACGATCTTCATAATTTCTCCTAATGTACGACGCAGCCAGACAAAAAAATCGCGAGATTATACCGCTTTTTTAGTGACTTTCCATCGTTTTTCTATTGATATTGATCAATCGCACAGCTTTTAACCACACTAACATGAATAATTGTGATCTAAAAAGAAGATCCTCGCAAACGTTTGCTTTGCCTGCTAGAATAGCCACCGCACACATTTTTTCTTAACAGCAACTTGCCGTGAGGGCTAGACGTGACTAACAAATCCTCTCTCAGCTATAAAGATGCCGGTGTCGATATTGATGCAGGTAATGCTTTAGTCGATCGTATTAAAAGTGTAGTAAAAGAAACTCGCCGTCCTGAAGTTATGGGGGGTTTAGGTGGTTTTGGTGCATTATGCGCTATTCCCACTAAATACCGCGAACCTATTTTAGTGTCAGGCACTGACGGTGTCGGTACTAAACTTCGCCTTGCGATGGACTTAAATCGCCACGATGATATTGGTATCGATTTAGTCGCAATGTGTGTTAACGATTTAATCGTTCAAGGTGCTGAGCCTCTCTTCTTTCTTGACTACTATGCCACAGGCAAGTTAGATGTCGATACTGCCGCACGGGTTGTAACGGGTATCGCTGAAGGTTGTAAGCAATCCGGCTGTGCCTTAGTGGGTGGCGAAACAGCGGAAATGCCCGGCATGTATCATGGTAACGATTATGATATCGCCGGTTTTTGTGTTGGTGTCGTTGAAAAATCACAGATTATCGATGGTAGCAAAGTTAAAGCGGGTGATGCATTAATTGCTCTCGCTTCAAGTGGCCCTCATTCTAATGGCTATTCACTGATCAGAAAAATTCTTGAAGTCAGTGGTGCCTGTGCTGAAACTACCCCATTAGGTGATACATCACTGGCTGATAAACTCTTAGCGCCAACCCGTATTTATGTAAAATCACTCCTGTCATTAATTGAAAACGTTGATATTCACGCAGTGGCACATATTACTGGCGGTGGATTTTGGGAAAATATTCCGCGCGTGCTACCTGAAAATACGCAAGCTCGTATTAATAGCCAAAGTTGGCAGTGGCCTGAGGTCTTTAACTGGCTACAACAGGCAGGTAATGTCAGCACTCATGAAATGTATCGTACCTTTAACTGTGGTGTCGGCTTATTAATCGCCGTGAGCCAAGCTGATGTTGAAAAAACGCTATCACATCTTAATGCCTGTGGTGAAAAGGCATGGTTAATTGGTGATATTGCCCCGCAAGCAGCGGGTGATGCACAAGTGATTATCAATTAGTAAAAGTACCCCCATGAAAAATATTGTGGTCCTGATCTCAGGAAATGGTAGCAACCTACAGGCGATTATTGACGCCTGTAGGGCGCATAAAATCGCAGGCCAAGTTGTGGCTGTTTTCAGCAATAAAGCACAAGCTTATGGGCTTGAACGAGCGAGACAAGCGGATATCCCTGCTTACTTTATCGATCCGGCTGATTATCCTGATAGAGAAGCTTATGATAAAGCGTTAATCACTCAAATTGATGGCTATCAGCCTGATATTGTGGTTCTTGCTGGCTTTATGCGTATTTTATCGCCGTTATTTGTCAACCATTATCAGCATAAGCTATTAAATATTCATCCCTCTTTACTTCCCAAATATCCCGGTCTGCATACACATAAACAAGTTATTGAGAATAAAGATACTTTTCATGGTACTACCGTACACTTTGTCACGGAAGAATTAGACGGTGGCCCGATGATCATTCAAGCGCGTATTCCCGTCTCTCCTGATGATACCGAACAAAGTTTGCAAGCAAAAATACAAACACAAGAGTATCGCATTTATCCTCTCGCAATTAGTTGGTTAGCAGAAGAGAGATTAAAAATGATAGATAATCGGGCGCTACTTGATGGTAATGTTCTGTTTGACAATCTTGATTAACGGTTTCACTTAAGATAAAAAGTCACTTTGTGCTACACTGTAGCCCGCGGTGACTTTTATTGTGTCACCCTTTTCTCTTTTTATTCAATGCATTTTCACCGAGGTGCTTATGTCCGGTGGTAAGAAAGTTCCACCTATAAAATTACGTCCTCTCGAAAGAGAAGACCTTCCTTTTGTCCATAAACTTGATAATAATGCTAGCGTTATGCGCTACTGGTTTGAAGAGCCTTATGAAGCTTTTATTGAGTTAAGCGACCTATATGAAAAACATATTCACGACCAAAGTGAACGACGTTTTATTGCTGAAAGTGAAGGCACAAAAGTCGGTTTAGTTGAGCTGGTTGAAATTGATTATGTTCATCGTCGTGCTGAGTTTCAAATCATTATCGCCCCTGCTCATCAAGGCCATGGTTATGCAGCCCGCGCGGCAAAGTTAGCGATGGACTACGCTTTTTCTGTACTTAATTTATACAAACTCTATTTAATCGTCGATAAAGAGAATGCTAAAGCGATTCATATTTATGAAAAGCTTGGCTTTAAGAAAGAAGGTGATTTAATAGATGAGTTTTTTGTTAATGGCTCTTACCGTTCTGCGATTAGAATGTGTACATTCCAAGCCCCTTATTTTGAACAAAAAGCCAAAGCAGCAAGACCGGAAAATTTTGTTAAACCGGGTGCAACGATAAAACAATATGTCTGATTAATTCAGATAATAAGATTTAACTTTAACCCATGTTGGAGTTCAGATGTCCCAAGAACGACTCTATATTGATAAAGAGATCAGCTGGCTTGCGTTTAACGAGCGAGTATTGCAAGAGGCGGCAGATAAACGTAACCCGCTAATCGAAAGGGTCAGGTTTTTGGGGATCTATTCAAATAATCTTGATGAGTTTTATAAAGTTCGCTTTGCGGATGTAAAACGGCGTATTTTAATTAATGAGGAGCGCGGCTCACGCTCTGGCTCTAGTCACGCTCGTCATTTAATCAAAAAAATCCAATCTAAAGTTGCCAAAGCCGACCAAGAATTCGACGCACTGTATAACGACTTGCTTTTAGAAATGGCGCGTAATCAGATTTTTTTAATCAATGAACGGCAAATCTCACCTAATCAACAAATTTGGTTACGCCAATATTTTCGCCAAAACTTAAGAAAACATATCACGCCGATCCTTATCAACCCTGAAACTAATTTGGTTGAGTTTTTAAAAGATGACTACACATATTTAGCCGTTGAAATTGCTCAAGGGCAAACTATTCACTACGCTTTGTTAGAGATCCCCTCAGATAAAGTCCCTCGTTTTGTTATTTTGCCCACAGAACAAGGCCGAGGTAAGAAAAAGTCAATGATCTTGCTGGATAATATCTTACGCTATTGTCTTGATGAGATTTTTAAAGGCTTCTTTGACTATGATTCTTTAAATGCTTATTCCATGAAAATGACACGTGATGCTGAATATGATTTAGCCACTGAAATGGAATCCAGCTTATTAGAAATGATGTCATCGACCTTAAAACAACGTCTTACCGCTGAGCCTGTTCGTTTTGTCTATCAACGTGATATGCCCGATGAAATGGTTGCTTTACTGCGTAGCAAATTAGGTTTATCTAATAATGACTCGGTCATTGCTGGTGGGCGTTATCACAACTTTAAAGACTTTATTAATTTTCCTAATGAGGGTAGTAAGTTTCTATTAAATAAACCTATTCCTCGTTTACGCCATGTTTGGTTTGATAATTTCCGTAATGGCTTTGATGCAATTCGTGAACGTGATGTGTTACTTTATTATCCTTATCATACCTTTGAGCATGTATTGGAATTATTACGCCAAGCGTCTTTTGATCCCAGTGTTATTTCGATAAAAATCAATATCTATCGCGTAGCAAAAGACTCTCGGATTATCGATTCGATGATCCACGCCGCCCACAATGGTAAGCGTGTCACTGTGGTCGTTGAATTACAAGCTCGCTTTGATGAAGCCGCGAATATACATTGGGCTAAACGCTTAACCGAAGCTGGCGTCCACGTTATCTTTTCAGCGCCCGGCTTAAAAATTCATGCGAAATTATTTATTATTTCTCGTTTAGAAGAAGGCGAAATCATTCGCTATGCACATATTGGTACCGGGAATTTTAATGAAAAAACCGCACGCCTTTATACCGATTATTCTCTGTTAACCGCGAATACAGAAATTAATAATGAAGTACGTCGAGTGTTCAATTTTATTGAAAACCCTTATCGTCCGGTGACTTTTGAACATTTAATGGTATCACCGCAAAACTCACGTATTTTGTTAAACCAGTTGATCACAAATGAAATTCACAATGCTCAAGCGGGGCACCCTGCGGGTATTACCTTAAAAGTTAACAATTTAGTCGATGAAGAGTTAGTTAATCGTCTTTATGATGCCTCACAAGCAGGTGTTAAAATCCGCCTATTAGTACGCGGTATGTGCTCTTTAGTCCCTAATCAGCCCGATTTTAGTGAAAATATTCAGGTCACCAGTATTGTTGACCGCTTTTTAGAGCATGATCGTGTTTATGTCTTTACCAATAAAGGGGATGAGAAAATTTTCCTATCATCCGCAGACTGGATGACTCGTAACCTTGATTATCGTATTGAAGTTGCCGTACCACTACTCGACCCTCAGCTAAAACAGCGTATTTTGGATATTCTTGAGATCCAGTTTAATGATACTGTAAAAGCACGATATTTAGATAAAGATCTAACAAATAGCTATGTTCCTCGAGGAAATAAACGTAAGATCCGCGCCCAACTTGCTGTATATGAATACCTTAAATCATTAGAACAACCAGGATCACGAGCGTAATCAATGCCTTTATTACAAGATGACTCTTCTTCACCACGTCCTTTAGAAATTGCGGCTATAGACCTTGGTTCTAATAGTTTTCATATGATCATAGCCCGTGTTGTCAATGGTGCCTTACAGGTATTAAGTCGTTTAAAACAACGGGTATATCTTGCCGATGGTCTTGATGATAATGATAAACTCAGTGAAGAAGCAATGTTGCGGGGGCTTTCTGCACTTTCCCTTTTTGCTGAAAGGTTACAGGGATTTCCAGCAGAAAATGTCACTGTGGTCGGTACACATACGTTACGGGTTGCTAGCAATGCCAAAGTCTTTTTGCAACGCGCAAAAGAGGTGATGCCCTATCCTATTGAAATTATTTCTGGTCACGAAGAAGCACGCCTGATCTTTATGGGCGTTGAGCATACGCAATCTGAAAAAGGGCGTAAGCTAGTGATTGATATTGGTGGAGGCTCTACCGAATTAGTGATCGGAGAAAATTTTGAACCCATCTTGATCGAAAGCCAGCGTATGGGGTGTGTCAGTTTTAGCCGTCAATTTTTCCCGAACCAAAAAATTAGCGAATCCGCTTTTCGTAAAGCACGCGAAAAAGCAGCACGTAAAATGGAAAAAATTGCTTGGCAATATAAAATGACCGGCTGGGATGTCGCATTAGGCGCATCGGGTACTATCAAAGCTGCACATGAAATTTTGGTTGAATTTGGTGAAAAAGATGGTGTGATCACCCCTGAACGCCTATTAATGTTGACCAAACAGGTACTACGGTTTAAAAAATTTAAGGATATCACCCTACCGGGATTATCCGATGAACGTAAACACAGTTTTGTACCTGGTTTAGCCATTTTATGCGGTATTTTCGATACCCTAGGCTTAAAGGCTCTCCATTTATCTGATGGTGCATTACGTGAAGGTGTATTGTATGAAATGGAAGGCCGTTTTCGTCATCAAGATATTCGCCAGCGTACCGCCAAAAGCCTTGCTGAACACTATAATATCGATCGTGAACAAGCTAAGCGTGTCCTCACCACAATGCAATCACTGTATGCTCAGTGGGCGGAACAAAATCCTAAACTGGTTCGTCCTGATCTAGAAGCGATTTTAGTATGGGCGGTGATGTTGCATGAAGTGGGATTAAGTATCAATTTAAGTGGTTTGCATCGTCATTCTGCTTATATTCTTTCGAATACAGATCTACCCGGTTTTAATCAAGAACAACAACAATTATTAACTACATTAGTTCGCTATCATCGCAAAGCAATTAAGTTTGATGAGTTACCTAAATTTAATCTATATAAAAAGAAACAGTATTATCCATTAGTACAAATACTTAGGTTAGCAACACTACTTAATAATCAGCGTCAATCAACCACTAAACCGGTTTCTTTACGTTTAGTGACCGATGATAATCACTGGACACTCTATTTTCCTAAAAATTATCTTGCCGATAACACATTGATGGAATTGGATTTAGAAAAAGAACAGGAGCATTGGCAGGCCGTTCCAGGCTGGAAACTGGATATAAAAGAGGAATCTGCTTAACAATATGATATTATACAGAAAAAGACGCGGTATAATGCGTCTTTTGTTGCATTTATCATACAACAACTATCACATAACAACGTAAGGTTTGATTTGTGACGATAATATGAAAATACCCAATGTAATATTTTCAAGATCGCTATTTTTTTATATGGAGAAGACCGATAATCATCCTAAAATGGAATAATGAATACTAATGGTTATCTCCCTCGTAAGAATTAAAAAGGAATAACATGTCTCAATCAGCTATCAATAATGATACTGCGGCTGCCATCAATCCATATTCACAAAAAGTGGCACACCTGCGTCAGCAAATTCTGAACATCTTTCTTGAAGATGACCGTTTTGTTGAAACAGTGTTAGGTGAAGCAAGTGAAAGTGATAGGCTGAGCCACCATGAACTTCATGAAAAAATCACCACTGTTAGAGAATTACTACAAGATCTACACGCGGCAGATATTGCAGATATTCTTGAAGCCCTTCCCTATGATGAACGTTTAGCCCTATGGCATTTGGTTGATAATAATGAGCGTGGTGCGGTTTTAGTCGAAGCCTCTGTCGCCGTTTGGGACAGCCTAATTAAAGATATGACGGATCGTGAATTATTACGCTCAGTCGCTTCTTTGCATGTGGATGAACAGGCCTATATTGCGGAGCATTTACCCCGTGATACCATGCGTCGTCTTTTGACCTATTTAGAACCAAGTCTGCGTAATAGGATCAGAGAAGTCCTGCAATATCCGAAGGATAGTGTTGGACAGATGATGGATTTTGAGTTTGTCACCGTGCGTGGCAACGTAACATTAAAAACGGTTCAACGTTATTTACGCCAACGTGGCTCTATTCCTGAAGCCACGGATAAAATTTTCGTTATTGATAATGCCAATCATCTGTTAGGTGAATTACCCTTAACCACAGTATTAACCCAGTCGCCGGATAAACGGGTCTCTGATGTCATGAAAACCGATACTGTCAGCTTTATGCCCGAAGAGAAAGGCGAAGATGCAGCGGGTGCGTTCGAACGTTATGACTTAATTTCGGCTGCAGTTGTTGATAGTAATGGCCTGTTAATGGGACGTTTAACCGTTGAAGATATCGTCGATAATATGCATGAAGAGAGCGATACCAACATTCGTCGTATGGGGGGGTTAAGCCCAGAAGAGGATGTATTCGCCCCTGTCGGGCAAGCGGTTAAAACACGTTGGACATGGCTTGCTATCAACTTATGTACTGCTTTTGTCGCTTCTCGTGTTATCGGTGTGTTTGAGCATACCATTTCCCAATTAGTCGCCTTAGCAACTTTAATGCCCATTGTTGCAGGTATTGGGGGAAATACCGGTAACCAAACCATTACTATGATTGTGCGTGCATTAGCACTACATCAAATTCAGACTGGTAGTTTCTCGTTCTTAATTTTAAGAGAGTTAGGTGTTGCCCTTATCAACGGTATTGTTTGGGGGGGAATAATGGGAGTTGTAACTTACTTCCTTTATGGTGATATTGCGATGGGCGCCGTAATGACAATGGCCATGGTACTCAACCTGTTGATGGCTGCCATGATGGGGGTATTAATACCAATGACCATGATAAAACTGGGTAAAGATCCGGCTATTGGCTCAAGTGTGATGATCACCGCGATCACCGATACTGGTGGCTTCTTTATTTTCTTAGGCCTAGCCACTATTTTCTTAGTTTAACAAGACAGATAAAAACGCCACTGTAGAGTACATCACAGTGGCGTTTTTGTTTTTATAGATTTTTTAGGTTGTTGTTGAAAGAAAGTAATAGACCAGTAGTAATGCGACAACAAGCGATACCATAAACGTTCTTCTTACCGCAACACTGACTGATAAATTATCTTGTTGCAGACTCCCATACAGCGTTTTTTTTAGTAGCAGACTACTAGCTAAAGCGACAACAAACACAGATGCAAATAGCACAATCGCGGCTAACAACACCGCACTTATCGAAATTGAATTCATCACTCCCCCTGCTATATCCACCGACATCTGATGTAATTATAACCAGATAATGACGCTTTGAGATGATTTTTGCTGTTTTTCCCTATTTATCATTTAACTATTTAAAATCTATATTTTAAATAAAAATGCGTAACCACGCTTACAATAACCATATTGATTGACATTTAATATCAATAATTTTCAATTTTAAGAAATTTAAAACTAATGAACAACTAGATTCATTTTAGATGAATACCCTAAAAACAATACTAATAACAGGTTATATTGCTACAAAACATCAATATTTATTAATTAATAATCT
>NZ_CAWQOK010000139.1:0-30020 GCF_963896075.1 Proteus sp. G4415 | reverse complement strand
TTCTAGTTAATAAGATGATTAAATAGAATGATTAAATAATAAAAAAATAAACAAAAAATATACATATCGTATAATCTTGTGTTACATTTAAGTCGCTTTTTAGACAATCATTTTTGATATGAGATAAAGACATACATAAGCCATTTATTGGTTCAATTATAGGTGTTTATCTGTTTTTTATTTCAATAGCGATGTAAGGATAGGTTATATACGTTATTACATAAGGGGATTAATTTGACAGGGCTAATTAACTTTGCAAATAACATTTTATGGGGATATGTACTTATTTACTTACTCCTTGGTGTGGGTATTTATTTCACTATTCGAACAGGATTTATTCAAATCCGCCATTTTGGTCATATGTTTTCTATTTTAAAAAATAGTCATAAGTCAGATAAATCAGGTATCTCTTCATTCCAAGCTTTATGTACAAGTTTAGCTGCACGTGTTGGAACAGGTAACTTAACCGGTGTAGCAATTGCGCTGACCGCAGGTGGCCCTGGGGCCATTTTTTGGATGTGGGTAGTTGCAATTATAGGCATGGCGACTTCCTTAATAGAAAGTACATTAGCACAGTTGTATAAAACTAAAGATGATGAAGGTAACTATCGCGGTGGCCCTGCTTATTATATGACAAAAGGTCTCAATATGCGTTGGATGGGCGTATTATTCGCCATTTTCCTCATCATTGCCTTCGGACTTGTTTTTAATGCGGTACAAGCTAACTCAATAGCGCAAGCAGCTGCATCAGCATTTAATTTCGATCCATTATATGTTGGTATTGGACTGGTGGTGATGAGCGGCTTTATTATTTTTGGCGGTCTACGTTGGATTGCGCGTGTTGCTGAGCTGGTTGTACCCATTATGGCTATCGCCTATTTATTATTAGCATTTTGGGTTGTCGCAGATCATTTTGAACGTTTACCTGAAGTGTTTATGCTAATTTTTAAAAGCGCATTTGGTTTACAGGAAGCCGCAGCAGGGGCAATTGGCTATGGTATTAGTCAAGCGATGACCCAAGGTATTCAACGCGGCCTATTTTCTAATGAAGCAGGTATGGGATCTGCACCTAATGCCGCCGCTTCTGCAACACCTTACCCACCTCATCCAGCATCGCAAGGTTATATTCAGATGTTAGGGGTATTTATGGATACCTTGGTGATTTGTAGTGCGACTGCAGTGATTATTTTATCCTCAGGTGTGTTAGATAATTATCAAGATGGTATTAATGGTATTCAGTTAACCCAGCTAGCATTATCGTCAACTGTCGGTGGTTGGGGGAGTACTTTTATTGCTGTTGCGATTTTTTTCTTTGCCTTTACATCGATTATTGCAAATTATGCCTATGCTGAAAGTAATATGATTTTTTTAGGCCGCAATCATATGACAGGGCTATTCTTACTCAGATCAGCCGTACTGGCGATGGTGATGTTTGGTGCTTTGGCTGAAATGCCGTTAGTGTGGAAAATGGCTGATCTCTCGATGGGATTGATGGCTGTCACTAACTTAATTGCCATTATTTTACTTTCAGGCGTCGCTTTGAAGTTAATTAAAGATTATAACCAACAGCGACAAGCTGGTGTATTACCCACTTTCAATATTCGCCAATACCCTGAATTACAAAATGATATAGAGCAAGGTATTTGGGATAAAGAGCCTTTACCTAATGAACCGTTAGTCCGCTGTGAAAAGGTGAGGCAATAATTGAGCAAGTACGGTATTCATTAAAAAATTATTAAAAAAAAACCAAAATACAAAACCCATATTTTTTAATATGGGTTTTTTGTCTACAATTTAGCCTTAAATTTATAGTCTAATGTATTCAGGATGGATAATGATCTTTAGTCGCTACAGTCTCTTTTTACTTGTTACTTTGGGGTTGCTTTCAGGTTGTGTTCAGCAACCTCAGCTTATTGATAGGGGGGATTATTTTGCACAAGTTGTTCCCAATAACCCTGGGCAAGATAATCGCGTAAAATTTTTAGTTATGCACTACACCGCCGTTGACGATAAAGAATCGTTAAAAACGTTAACTTCGGGAAATGTAAGCAGTCATTATTTAATTCCTACCAAACCAAATTATGTTGATGGTAAGCCGGTTGTGTTTGCTTTAGTGAGTGAAGATAAAAGAGCATGGCATGCAGGGCTAAGTCAGTGGGGAAATAGTGCAGGTTTGAATGATGGTTCAATTGGTATTGAGATAGTGAATTATGGTTATAACGATCAGGGTACATTAAGAGAGTGGTTACCTTATACCGCAGAACAACTCTCAACCATTACTATGATGATGAAAGATATTATTCAACGCTATGGTATTGAACCACAAAATGTAGTCGGGCATAGTGATATTGCACCACAACGCAAAGTTGATCCAGGGCCACTTTTCCCATGGGCTGAATTAGCGAAACAAGGAATAGGCGCTTGGCCAGATGATGAAACAGTTACTTTCTATTTAGCGGGAAGAGCTGCATCGGAGCCTGTTGATATTGCTAATTTTCAAACCTTGTTAGCGAAGTATGGTTATCAAACACCAACAACAGGGATATTAGATCCTGAAACGCAAAAAGTGGTTAGCGCATTTCAAATGCATTTTAGACCAAGTGATATTAAAGGTATTCCTGATGCGCAGTCAGAAGCTATTTTAATGGCGTTAATTGATAAATATCGAACTAAGTGGATACAGCCATCAACTGAGCCAATAAAACATTCAGATAATTGATCGTTATTAAGGATAAAAACTAGCCCCAAAGTGACCATTTACTTTGGGGCTAGTTGCAATAATAGATTTATTTTACTGTATTAGGTGTAGCAATTTCTGTGTCGGTTTCTTTAAAACTGAGACTAATTAGTAATGAAATTGCGAATGCAATAATACCCGGTAATAACCAACCTAGCCCATACTCAGACAGTGGAATGTAACTAAATAGTTGTAATAAATCTCCATTTAGCCATTTTAACTGTTTTAATGTGTCAAGTAGGCTCATTAAAACAATGACACAGATTGTAAAGCGGTAAGTAAAACGCGGTGATTTTAGTTTATGGCGAACAAATTGTAGTAAGACTAGTGTCACCGATGTTGGATAAATCATTAATAATGCAGGAATAGTGACACGTAATAAGGTATCAAGACCAAAAGTAGAGACTAACGTCGTTAACAGTGTAAATACTACAACCCAGAAGCGATAGCCTAAACGATGATGGAATGTCGCAAAGTAGTCTGCCGCAGCACTAGTAACCCCGACTAAGGTTGTCATACTGGCTAATAAAACAATCCCGCCCATCAACCAAGTACCGACAGAGCCAAATAAAGCGTCTACGTAGCGTGAGAAGATTTGACCACCGTTAGTGGCATTTAGTGCCGGATCAGCAAAAACAGATACTGCGTGACTTGTGGCACCTAAATAGAATAAACATAAATAAAGGGCGGCTAAGAGTAAAACCGAAATCATCCCCGCTTTTATGGTGATAAAACCAATTTGTTTAGGATTGGTGATCCCTTTGGTATATAACGCACGAGCGACGATCCCGCCAAAAGCCATAGCAGATAGCACATCCATGGTTTGATAACCGTCAATAATACCGGAGAAGAAGCCATTTACCGCATAAAGGCCGGTAGGCTCTTCAATAGGGGAAAGCGGTTTAGCCACTACAGCAATACCAACGACAACCAGAAGTATTAAGAGCGCTGGGGTCATGAATTTACCGATGGCACTGATCATCGTACCTTGTTTAAGCATAAAGAACATACTTAATAGGTTAAATATTAATGCGAAAGTCAGATGTGTCGTGGTATTTTTTTCAATAAGACCAAGAGGTAAAAATCCCATCTCATAGGCGGTGTTCGTGACCCGAGGCATTGCAAAGGTAGAACCGACAATCAGGTAAAGTGCAATCCAAAATAACACCGCAAACCATGATGGCAAGTCGATAGAAAGGCGTTCACCACGTCCACGAATAGCTACGGTGACTAAGGTTAAAAAAGGGAGTAAGACACCCGTAACCAAAAATCCTAATGACGTACTAAACCATTGGTTTCCAGATTGGAAACCTGCCATTGGAGGGAAAATAATATTACCAGCGCCAAGGAAAAGAGCAAAAACCATCATTCCAAGGACTAGCATGTCTTTTGTTGAAAGCATAACTAATACTACCTGTCTGAGAGAGAATATATTAATAATTTATACTTGTTATTCTATATTTAGCCTAATTACTAGGTAATTATCTTGTAAAAATAGTGTTTGAATAACGAAAAGAGAATTGATAGTAACAAATTCTGACGGAGATGTAAGAAGAAATAGGTGTTTAATCCTGATCCAGCAGGAAAAGGAGCATAATAAATGGCTATAAAGCAGGGGGGCAAGCAGTGTGATCCTCTAGCTAGGATCACAATTGCTATATAATTTTGTAGACATTAGTGATAAAACACAAAAAATATCGTGTTTAAATAAATTTATTGATAGCGACAGCAACACCGTGTTCTTTATTAGATAATGTAATAAATTTCGCCACTTTTTTGATCTCTTCAGGGGCGTTTCCCATCGCAACACCCAATCCTGCATACTGTAACATCGCTAAATCATTATCTTGATCGCCAATACACATTATTTTCTCTGGAGTGATTTTTAAATGTTCTGCTATTTTTTGTACCGCGTTTCCTTTATTGACATCGGTATTTAATATCTCAATAAAATAAGGAGCACTACGTAATATGCTGTATTGTTGATAGATATTAGCAGGTAAATATTGCATTGCGTTATCTAATACCGTAGGTGTACCAACGATCATAAATTTACTAAAGCGCATATCTCTTTGCATTTCGCTTAAGGGGCGATAATAGAGAGGTGTCCACGTTAAGAATGCTTCACGACAAGTAAAATGGCTAATATGGCGATTGGTGGTATAAATTTTATTATCACTTAAAACATGAAAGTGAACACCTATCTCACGGGAGAGATCTTCAAAATAGAGGTAATCTTCAAAATTGAGCAAGTCTTCGGTGATAATTTCACCATTTTCTGCTTGGTGAATTTGGCTACCATTATTGCTAATGCAAAAGTTATCAGATGTATCAAGATTAAGTGCTTTTAAATAGGGAGAGATGCCGTTAAAAGATCGCCCAGATGCAAGAACAATATGCACTCCAGAATTTTTAGCATGTTGGATCGCTTGATGTACTTCAGGTGTGATCTCATGTTGTTCGTTTAGTAACGTTCCATCTAAATCAATAACGATAAGCTTAATACTCATTATCATCCCCATATTAAAGTAAAGCAGTTAATGGTTGGTAAGGGCGAGGCATTATCATCACATAACTGGGGCTTTATTTATGTGACACGAAAGAGAATATCTCTATGCCACATAAAAGTCAGTCTAATCACAACAAAGTGATTGCAAATGTAAGGGCTGTTTTGTCTCTAACTCGATATTTTGATTTTGCCTAAAGTCAAATGGAGTGATGCCATACTCTTTACGAAACATATAAGTAAAGTGTGATTGCGAGCCAAAGCCGAAATCTAATGCAATATCAAATATTGAGCGGTCACTGGTGCGTAAAAGATGGATAGCCCCCGCTAAACGGCGTTGGCGAATATACTTTCCTAAAGAGGTGCCCGTGACTTCTTTAAAAATTTTCTGCATATGCCAAAGGGAATAGCCGGAGTAAGCCGCTAGCTCTTCAAGGTGTATTACGCGACCTAAATGCTCCTCAATCCATTTACTTAGCGCGCAAACTAATGCGAGATGATTATCTTGTGGCATTACAGTTCCATTCTATCGATGAAGTTAAGGTAAAAAACAAAATTAACTCCTTAATATTATACAAAAAGTGGCAAACAGAGAAATCCATATTAGTTGATTGCTGTTTCTATGTGTTGGCAAAATGTGTAATTAAAATAAAAATGCCTATTTTGCGTACAATTAAGAAAAAATAGTGCCAATTATCTGTTTTCTGTCGAGGAAGCATTTAACTTTCTTTATGAAAACTATGCTAAATTTAATCTTAGAGATAACTTATTGCGAATTTTATAACAACAGTGATAGGCGTTGTTATCGTATTAAAGCGAATGCCTATTTTGTAATAAGTACTATTAACAAAATGTATTTAAAGGATTTTAATTTGAACGCAAAGAAAATAATTATTAGCTTAATAATTATATTAGCTATCAGCTTGGGGTTGTACCTTGTGGCGTTAGATAATTTTTGCGATCAAGGCGAAGATTTTCAGCAAGGTATCTGTCGCTTTACCATCTTATTCCCCTCTAAGCAGCCGTAAAAAACCCGCTTTCTATGCTTTTTCCCCTCTATCACAAAATGTATTTGTTATTCAAGTCAGATTAGTGTTTTAATGGTGGCTTGAAATAAACAAAATCGTAAACATTGATTTACACTTTTACCTGATAGATGAAGAAAAGAGGATGTATGGCGAAAGAGTCGCAACAAGCAGAATTAAAGCGCGGTCTTAAAAATCGACATATCCAGCTGATTGCGCTGGGTGGGGCTGTCGGCGCTGGTCTGTTTCTTGGTATCGCGCAAACCATTAATATGACTGGGCCATCAGTTATATTAGGCTATGCGATTGGTGGTTTTATTGCGTTTATGATCATGCGCCAACTTGGTGAAATGGTTGCCGAAGAGCCGGTTGCGGGTTCATTTAGTCACTTTGCCAATAAGTATTGGGGGCCATTTGCTGGCTTTTTATCAGGTTGGAACTACTGGGTTATGTTTATTCTGGTCGGTATGGCTGAATTAACCGCCGCAGGAAAATATATTAATTATTGGTTACCTGATATTCCGGTGTGGGTTTCGGTAGCGGTGTTTTTTGTTGCTATTAATTTAATTAACCTAATTAATGTCAGAATGTATGGTGAAACCGAGTTTTGGTTTGCCATTATAAAAGTTTTGGCGATCGTTGGTATGATTTTATTTGGTAGCTATTTATTGGTCAGTGGTAATGGTGGTCCGCAAGCTTCTGTGAGCAATTTATGGGAGCTAGGTTTCTTCCCTCATGGCTTTACTGGGTTTATGTCTGCATTAGCTATTGTGATGTTCTCATTTGGGGGACTTGAGCTGGTGGGGATCACCGCCGCAGAAGCAGAAAATCCTAAAGTAAGTATTCCCAAAGCAACTAACCAAGTTGTTTATCGTATTTTGATTTTCTATATTGGTTCATTGATTGTACTGCTTTCTCTTTATCCTTGGACCCAAGTGGTGAAAGGAGAAAGTCCTTTCGTACTTATTTTCCATAATTTAGATAATTTTGTTGTTGCCCATATTTTAAATGCGGTGGTTTTAACCGCGGCATTATCTGTCTATAACAGTGGCGTTTATTCTAATAGCCGGATGCTGTACGGTTTAGCCAAACAAGGCAATGCACCGCATTCATTATCTAAGGTTAATAAACGTGGTGTACCTGTTATTTCTTTGGGGTTATCTGCGATAGCCACATCACTCGGGATCTTGGTTAACTATTTACTCCCTGATCAAGCTTTAGAGCTATTAATGGCATTAGTGGTAACAACATTAGTGCTTAACTGGATCATGATCTGTTTAGCAAACTTAAAATTCCGTGCAGCTAAAATTAAAGAGGGTGTAGAGCCTTCATTTAAAGCACTTTGGTATCCTTATGGTAACTATCTGTGTTTAGCCTTTTTATGTATGATTTTGGTCATTATTCTAATGATGCCAAAAATTAATATTTCCGTTATTTTGATGCCATTTTGGGTAGGCTTGCTCTGGATAGGTTTTAAGATCTCAAGAACTAAAAAATCGCTGACAACCACACAAGCAAGGCAAGATAGTTAAATTATCTTGGCTAAGTTAGCCTAAGCGAAAGATAAGAAAAACGCGATATTAAAAAAGTGACTCTAAAAAGGGTCACTTTATTTTTTATTAGGGCAATCGATCACTGCCAACGTAACCAAGCAAATAAAACATTACCGTTATTATAGGTTCCTGGTACATAAGTCGCCTGTAATGATAAGTGTCCATAACCGACTGACACTAGCGGTAGAGGTAATGGCATAGGAATATAGTTATACTCATGACGAGCAGTCACACTTAAGGTAAAGCCCGCCCCCATGCGAAAACCCTCTCTATCTCCACCGGGATACCACATTTTTTCAAAACCATAGCCCATAATAGGTTGTACACGATTATTGGAATCCATAAAGGCCATAGCATATAAGCCATGCCAATCACCCTCATTATCATAACGATATTTACCCATACCAAATCCCCAAGGCGTTTCGTTATAACGATTGGTTTTTTCTTTATCGTAAGTAAAACGGTTATGCCAAGTCCATACCGGTAAATAGTAGTTATATTGGTCATTATCCCAAGTTTGGGTAAGATTACGTTTAAATTTTCCCCAATAGCTTTCCTCATTTTTTTCTGAGAAAGTGTTCTCTGCTGGCTGAGGTTTTTTTGTCGTAATAGTCTGAGGTGTGTTTTGCGTATTTTCAGAAGCAAAAGCAGGTGCTGTTAACGTAACTGAAAACAGTGTAGCTGCTAATAGGCTAGAGTGAAAATAGGTAGATGACATATATAACTCCGAATACGGCATTGCGGTGGTTCTGGTAATGTTAAAAAAATTTGTGCCATAGTGTTATTTAATTAGTGAAATATTCAGATAAGAGCTATCCGAAATTGAACTATTTTAATAACATTATATTTAATTTCAAATGGTTACAAAGAGATGTATCTCGGTTACTCCCATTTAAAAGATAATTATTTATAGTATTAGTTAATATAATTGAGGATTTATTAAGCTTAATAATGATACATAATTTATTAGATTTTAGAATAAAACAAACTAAGTAAGATAATAACGATTAAATATTATCTAAAAAACATTATAACATAATATAACGATTACATATCCATCGGTTTTTTTATCGCATATTGAAATATTAATATAACGTTAATAATGAATAGTGTTTGTTATATGCGCAAAATTGCAAAGGAGCAGGATAATAGAGTAATTAATAATGAGAGTTAAATAAAAAAAGCAAAAAACGAAGATGTGTTTATAAAGTGTTTAAGTTTTATGGCTGCTGGATAAAGTGATCACTTCACTATAGCACCCCTAAAGAAGGGGTAAATCTGTGAGTTATGAGTAACGAGGGGAAAACCCACAGATTTTAAGAAAAAACCGTTTAATTATTGAGATAACGGTTCTTTACTAATAACTAATAGTCGATGAGTATGAATATCGCGATCTTTTTCCCAGCAAAACGCATCCCATTTATTATAAAAGTCTTCCACACTATCAATTAAATGTAATGGTCGATCCATTTCAGTGCCATCTGAAGCATAAATATAATATCCTTCACTAAAAGCCCATAAAATCATATCAATCCAAAAACCTTTACCATCAGAGGTTTGTTCCTCATCAGTCACAACAATATTGTGTACTTTTAATAGGTTATAAAAGAAAGTGCGGGGTAAATCTCTTATTACATTGCGATGTTTAGGAAGGCGAGAACGCCATACTTTTATTTGAGTACATGTTGTTTGTCCATAAACGATATCTTGTCGAAATCTTAGTTCAACTAAATAGGCTGTTTCGCTTTCTTTATTAGTAGTAATAAGTCTATATTGATCTCTATGAACAGCTTTAACTAACCGATAGCCCGTAGGAATTTCAAAACCGTCTAAAGAAATATCTTTTACCCCTTGGGTTATAAATTGTATTGTATGTTCAATATTTTTGGCTGGTAGTTTTAATTTCGCATTAAAATCTGCATCAGGAATAAGATAAGGCATTGATTGTCCATTTTGTTGTTGCGATGGTTCATTTTTCATTTAGCCCCTCCGCATATCAGTGGTGGTCAAGAAATGCATTATAAATACCTCATTTAGCAGATTATATATCGATTGTCGTTAAAACGAGCAAAATATTTTATTTTATGCTTATCATTGTTTTATGATGAGAATATATATTCAAGATTGATAGCTAATAAAATATAAATCATCGATCCTGCCTCTATTATAGACAAGCTAGATTAATTTATCTTCTAAAATAGAAAAGTTAACTTAAAGCACGTTAAGTGAGCTGATAAAGGTTGTCATTATCTAGCTTCTTTATCTTCTGCATGCGATACTCTTGTGGCTTATATCATATAAGCTTTGGCTCGGGGCGCCTATTGGCTGAGATGAACCCGTATAACCTGATCTGGATAATGCCAGCGTAGGGAAGTCAAGGTCACTGTGCTGATTAACAGAGCCCGACTTTTCTGTAACTGGTAAAGGAGGAGTTAATCAGTGAGATATAACGCATTGTCTATCGCCGGCACCGATCCGAGTGGTGGGGCAGGGATACAGGCTGATCTGAAAACATTTTCCGCACTGGGTGTATATGGCACAACAGTCATGACTGCACTGGTAGCGCAAAATACCTGTGGTGTACACTCTGTCTATGATTTATCCCCTGATTTTGTCGCAGCACAATTAGATGCGGTACTTTCTGATGTCAGAATAGATAGCGCTAAAATTGGTATGCTTTCTAATGCCAGTATTATTGATGTCGTTTGCGATAAACTGCAACAATATCCCATTCCTTTTGTCGTACTTGATACTGTTATGCTTGCCAAAAGTGGCGATCCACTGTTACAACCTGATGCTATTGATAAAATGTTCACTCAGTTATTACCCCGCGTTGATTTGATCACGCCAAATCTGCCTGAGGCGGCAGCACTATTAGGTTGTGATATCGCGACAGATGAAACAACTATGAAACAACAAGGTGAAGCATTACTTTATCAAGGTTGTCAGGCGGTATTGATGAAAGGGGGCCATTTAAGCGAGAAAGAAAGTCCTGATTGGTTATTGACCCAAGATGGGCAATGGCGATTTACTTCACCGCGCATCAATACAAAAAATACTCACGGTACGGGATGCACACTTTCAGCCGCTTTAGCTGCTATTCGTCCTCAAGTTTCTGATTGGCAAAGTTGTGTTGAACAAGCAAAAGCCTATTTACAGCAAGCGTTAGAACAGGCAGACAGTTTAGAGGTGGGACAAGGTTTCGGCCCTGTACATCATTTTCATCGCTGGTGGTGATATCAAAAAGCCCCTATTAAAGGGGCTTCAATGCGTAATTTAATCGTAAAAAATTAAGCAATAGTCACAGATTTATCTAAATAGACATCTTGTACGGCATTAATTAGAGCAACACCGTCTTTCATGGATTTCTTAAAGGCTTTACGACCTAAGATAAGCCCCATGCCCCCAGCACGTTTATTAATGACTGCAGTACGTACTGCATCAGCAAGATCGTTATTACCCGATGCTCCACCTGAGTTAATTAATCCTGCACGTCCCATATAGCAGTTAGCTAATTGGTAACGCACTAAATCAATGGGGTTTTCGCTCGTCAGTTTAGTGTAAACACGCTCATCAGTATGACCAAAACCAATCGCTTTAAAGCCACCGTTATTTTCAGCCATTTTCTGTTTAACAATATCGGCACCAATGGTTGATGCTAAATGGTTGGCTTGACCTGTTAAATCAGCACTTGCATGGTAATCAACCCCATCTTTCTTAAAGGCTGGATTACGTAAATATGCCCATAATACGGTAACCATGCCTAATTCATGGGCACGTTCAAATGCCATCGAGATCTCTTCGATTTGGCGGCGGCTTTCTGGAGAACCAAAATAGATAGTCGCACCTACAGCAACAGCGCCCATTTCAAAGGCTTGTTCAACACTGGCATACAGCGTTTGGTCGTATTGAGTTGGATAGCTTAATGTTTCGTTATGATTAAGTTTTACCAAAAATGGGATTTTGTGTGCATAACGACGAGAAACAGAAGCCAGAACACCATAGGTGGAAGCAACACAGTTACATCCGGCTTCAATCGCAAGCTCAACAATATTTTTGGGATCAAAATAGAGTGGGTTCGCGGCAAATGAGGCAGCGGCAGAGTGTTCAACACCCTGATCGACAGGTAAAATAGAAAGATAACCCGTTCCTGCTAAACGACCATGGTTAAACAGGGTTTGCATAGAACGCAATACGGTATTAGGGCGATTGTTATCAATCATCACACGATCAACAAAGTCAGAACCTGGCAGGTAGAGATTTTCGCTTGGGATGGTTTGGCAGCGATGTTCCAATAATGAGTTAGCATCAGCACCTAACAAACTTACTATATCAGTCATTACTTACTCCAGTTCACGATGAGATGATAGTGATTGTCATTTATCTACATTAAGATAACAAGTCACATTGGGGCGGTAACCGGCAGTGGATCGCTTCAGGTAGTACAATAAATTCAAATTTATCCCCTAAAAGGGGTTCACCATCTAAATTAAATACCATTTCATGAGCCGCACTAATAGTGACCCAATCACTTTCTCGCTCAATAATTTTGTCATTTTTCTTACGATCGAACAGACTGGTTAATAGAGAAGGAAGCAATTCACGGGCTTCAACAAGGGTAATATTGAGTTTATTGTCATTAATCAGTGCTTCGGGGCAAAGTTGTTGTCCACCTCCCGCTTGGCGTCCATTACCAATACCGATAATTAAAGCTTCACCTTTCCAATGAAAATTTTCAGCTTCAACGGTGCATTGATCCGCTTTTAAGGTATCAATACGCAATAAACCATTAATAAAATATGCAGCACCACCTAAGGCGGATTTTAGTGCTTCAGGGGTTTCAGTGGTGATCTTGGTGCCAAAGCCACCTGAGGCCATATTGATAAAGTAATGTGTTTTGTTCACATTAATAATATCGACAGGAACGGCGCGACCTTTAATCGCTAAACTGAGCGCTTTGTCCATCTCTAATGGGATTTGTGCACTGGTGGCAAAATCATTTGCAGTCCCTAAAGGGATAATGCCTAACGCGGGGGGCGAAGAGGGGGCTAAACGAACCAGCTCAGAGGCGACATTGTTGATCGTACCATCACCCCCTGCAGCGATAATGGTTTGCGCTTGAATATGTAGTGCTTCTTGCACAAAGCGTTGAATATCACTTGATTCCCATGTCACTCTGACTTGGATATCATTACCTTCCTTGCGTTGTTGATAAACCGCTTGTCGCAGAGCCTCATTGCCTGAGTTTTTTCCATTGATAATCAGCAAACTGATTTGGCCCATCAATATGACTCCTTAATTAATATGACTTATTTAAAGATAATGGATATTAGGCGAATTACCATTTTTTTTACAAAGTATCACCAAAGCCAAAAGCAATTTACGTTACTCAAAAAATAATAATAAAAATAGCGGGGGATAAAAAAAGAAAAGGCAAATCCAAGGGAGATTGGATTTGCCAAGGAGGTGGTTCCTAGTCTTACTGTATTCATTCTAGTTCTTTATTTTTCGAAATAGATAATACGGCAAATGAATAGGTATTGATGTGATCTATCTTTGAAATTGACCACATCAAATCAGATAATGATGATTTACTTCACTTCTACCGCATCAATTTTATGAGGTTGACGGGTTGTCGTTCCTGGCAGATTACGAATAAGCAGTGCAAAGTTTAAATCAACATCGTCAGGAACAGGTAAATAAACCACATGGCCATTACCCGGAGCGACATCTGTCGGCTGTTGTTTTTTATTAAATAACGCATGTAAAATGAATTGAATATTTCCTGTTGGTGTCATTAGCTCTAAGCTATCACCTAAGATAAATTTATTTTTAACATCCACTTCAGCTAAACCGTTAACACGTTTACCTGTAAATTCCCCTACAAACTGTTGTGTATCTGATACCGAATAGCCGTATTCATAGGTTTGGTAGGCATCATGGGTATGGCGACGTAAAAAACCTTCGGTATAACCGCGGTGTGCCAAACCTTCTAGCGTTGTCAGCAGTGTTGGATCGAAAGGCTTACCTGCAACAGCATCATCAATAGCACGGCGATACATCTGTGCTGTGCGTGCGCAATAATAGAAAGATTTAGTACGACCTTCAATTTTCAGTGAATGTACACCCATCTTAGTTAACTGCTCAACGTGTTCGATAGCGCGCAGATCTTTTGAGTTCATAATATAAGTACCGTGTTCATCTTCGAACGCCGTCATATATTCACCCGGACGTTTAGCTTCTTCAATTAAGAACACTTTATCAGTGGGGGCACCTACACCTAACGTTGGCTCAACATTTTTTACCGGGATAGGTTGGTACTTCTCGACGATATTCCCCACTTCATCTTCTTTGCCTTCTTCAACTTTGTATTCCCAACGGCAGGCATTTGTGCATGTACCTTGGTTTGGATCACGTTTATTGATATAGCCTGATAATAAGCAACGACCCGAATAAGCCATACACAAGGCCCCGTGAACGAAGACTTCAAGCTCCATATCAGGGACTTGTTTACGAATTTCTGCAATTTCGTCAATAGATAGCTCACGAGAAAGAATAACGCGAGTTAAGCCCATTTGACGCCAGAATTTTACGGTAGCCCAGTTAACGGCGTTAGCTTGTACTGAAAGGTGGATATCCATTTCAGGAAAAGCTTCACGCACCATCATGATCAAACCCGGATCAGACATAATCAGCGCATCAGGCCCCATATCAATAACTGGTTTTAAGTCACGGATAAAGGTTTTTAATTTTGCATTATGGGGGGCGATGTTAACCACAACATAGAAGCGTTTACCTAATTCATGCGCTTCTTGTATTCCTTTAGCAAGGTTTTCGTGATTAAACTCATTATTACGTACGCGTAAACTATAGCGAGGCTGACCTGCATAGACCGCGTCTGCGCCATAAGCGAATGCATAGCGCATATTTTTTAATGAGCCTGCAGGAGAGAGCAATTCGGGTGTAAACATGATTAATTTCCTGGTTCTGATTTCAAGTCAGTCCCCTACACAAAAGGTAAGGGTATATCATAAAGGGGAGGATTCTAGCGCTTAACTGTAGCGAGGTTCAATGTATTCCTGAAAAAATATCATCGAAAACGATAGGCTGCGGTTTCCCAACGATAGCCTTGTCCATAAATTGAACGAATAAATTCAATTTGATCGTTAAGTTGCTCAAGTTTGCGTCGTAAGTTTTTTATATGGCTATCAATAGTACGGTCGGTTACGATGCGATAATCATCATACAGATGATCCATTAACTGGTCACGGCTTAACACTTTGCCCGGTTGTGTAGCTAATGCTTTAATAAGACGAAATTCAGCGGTAGTTAAATCAAGAATTTTATTATGATATTGAATTTGGTAAGCCTGCTCATCAATAATAACTAAGGCGCTATTTTGCACAATATCCTGTGGCCGATAATAGCGACGCAATAATGTTTTTACACGGGCAACCACTTCTCGAGGGCTATAAGGTTTGCAAATATAATCATCAGCACCAATTTCCAACCCTAATAGTCGGTCTACTTCTTCTGTTTTTGCGGTGACCATAATAATAGGAATATCGGAGAACTGACGTAACTCTTTGCATAGGGTAATGCCATCTTTACCCGGTAGCATCAGATCAAGCAGGACTAAATCGTAATGAGATTGTTTGATATGTTGTATAACCTCAGTACCATCTGCCAGCCACTGCGTTTGATAATCAGATGCTTGAAGATAATCAATAAGTAATTGTGCCAATTTCGGCTCATCTTCAACGATTAAAATTGAATATGTAGATGTGGTCGTGGTCATTGTCTATATGGCTCAATAGTTATCAATTAGGACAATAATATTCAGTATAATCAATAGAGCAAAATTTAATTATCTTCAGAATAGACAGGTAATACGATAAGTATTTTTACTCCACCGATAGCGGATGGCATAGCCATGATTTTACCATTATGAGCTTCGACAATATTTTCGCAAATCGCAAGCCCCAAACCAGAGCCGCCGCTGGAACGATTACGAGAGCTTTCAGCCCGATAAAAACGTTGGAATACCGCTTCATATTGTGCTTTATCTAGCCCCGGGGCACTATCTTCCCACACAATCAACACATTATTATGTTCTCTTTTGCTACTAATATGCAATTGACCACCAGAATTGGTATAACGAACACTGTTTTCTAATAGATTATGAAAAAGTTGGATCAACCTATCCGGATCAGCTTGAACAATCAGTTTGACGTTATCATCTAAATCAGTCTGTAAAGCAATCTCTTTGGCTTGATAAATATGCCGATAAGAGGCGACAGCTAACAAAATAATTTCATTAATATCAATAAAATCCTTACGATAGGTCAAAGAGCCTCTATCAGATAATGATAACTGATGTAGATCGTTTACCAGTTTAGTTAAATTTGTTACTTCAAAGAGTAATGAATTTAACGTTTCTGCAGTTGGCTTTCTTACACCATCTTGTAACGCTTCAAGCTCTCCTTTTAAGATAGCCAATGGCGTACGTAACTCATGGGAGATATCTGCCATATAATCACGGCGAATTTGCTCATTTTTTTCCAGTGTACTGGCAAGTTGATTAAAATCCGTTGCTAGCTGGCTGATTTCATCTTTATTGGTTGGGGTCACGCGAACAGCAAAATCGCCAGCGGCTAATTTATGGGTTGCCTCCACTAATCGCTTTACTGGGCGGATCATGCTGCGTGACAGTATTAACGTAATTAATAGCGCAAAAAGCACCGTTAAGCCGGCAATGATCCAACTGGTGCGTAACTGTTGCTTATCAAAGCTAATATCTGCTTCGTTGCTGATTTTATCCGCTGCACTGACAATCACCCAGCCGACAATTTCATCATGGTAAGTAATAGGTTTTTTAAAGGTTTCTGCGGGAAATTGATTATCATGGCCAAATAAGCGTTTCATCTGTTTATCGACGATCCAAAACTGAGTACGCCATCCTCGAGGGGCAGGGCCTTCACCACTTTGACTTATTTGGTCAATGGTTCGTAGTATCTGATAAATAGAGCGATCATCTCGATTGAGAAAACGCCAATCTCCGGTTAATTGATATTGATCGCTTAACGCTTCGGCTAACAAGGTTGCCCGCTGTTCACTGTTCTTCTTGATATAGCCAATAAAACCCTGCTGGAAGCTACTACGAATACCGATATGCATAGCAAATACCACTATCATGCAAGTCGCGAAGATCACCAAAAATAGCTTACTTCTTAATTTCATGCATTTGCCTCTTTTTTGTTATGGCGTCGCTGTTGCCAACGTTGGCGAACACCATCAAAAAACAGATAGATAATCGGAGTGGTATATAGGGTTAATAATTGGCTCATAAGTAAGCCACCCACAATGGTAATGCCTAATGGCTGCCTTAATTCCGCACCATCACCACTACTTAACATCAGAGGTAAAGCGCCAAAGAGCGCGGCTAAGGTGGTCATAATAATAGGGCGGAAACGCAATAAACTGGCTTGAATAATCGCTTCTTGAGCGGATAGTTTTCCTTCTCGTTGAGCCGTAATCGCAAAATCCACCATAATAATGGCATTTTTCTTCACAATACCAATTAACAACATAATGCCAATAAGAGCAATTAAGCTAAAGGGGGTATCAAACAAGCGCAGTGCTAATAATGCGCCAACACCGGCAGAAGGCAATGTGGATAAAATAGTCAATGGATGAATATAGCTCTCATAAAGCACACCAAGGACAATATAGACGGTGACAATAGCCGCTAAGATCAAGATAAGCTGTGACTTAATGGTTTCTTGAAAAATTTGCGCTGTACCCGCAAAGGTGCCTCGTACCGTGTTAGGTACACCTAACTCTGTCATGGTTCGCTCAATGGCGTTAATGGCATCAGATAAGGTATAGCCCTCTGGCACATTAAAAGCGATGGTAGAGGCGGCAGACAACCCTTGGTGATTAACACTTAAAGGTGCATTAGCGGGATACCAACTGGCAAATGCAGATAATGGAATACGTTCACCTTGTGTATTCATCACATACATTTTATCCAGTGCAGAAACATCTTGCGTATATTGTTCAGACACTTCCATCACGACTTTATACTGATTTAGCGGGGCATAAATGGTAGAGATCTGCCGCTGCCCAAAGGCGTTATTCAATAAATTATTGGCATCACTGACATTAATGCCTAATTGCGACATAGTATCGCGATCATAAGTGAGTGCCATTTCGGCACCTTTATCTTCTTTATCTGAGTTGACATCAACCAGCTCAGGTAATTCGCCTAACGCTTTACGTATTAATGGCTCCCATTTACGTAATTCACTTAAATCATCAGCGAGTAAAGTAAACTGATAACTGGCATTAGCTTGGCGTCCTCCAGCACGTACATCTTGTACAGGCATTAAAAATAGTGTTGCACCGGGTTCATTAGCCAGTTTGATACGAAGGCGATTGATCACTTGATTTGCACTATCTGTGCGCTCTGAGAGCGGATTAAGTGAAATAAACATAAATCCACTATTAATACGTCCTCCCCCCGTAAATCCCGTGACGCTATCAACATCTTTATCTGCATTAATCTCCTGCATAAAACGGGTCATTTTTTCTTTCATCGATTGGAATGAAATACTTTGGTCTGCACGTACAAATCCCATTAAACGACCGGTATCTTGATCTGGAAAAAAGGTTTTCGGCGCACTGATATATAAATAAGCATTCAGTCCTAAGGTGGTAATAAAAATAGCCATGATCCAGCGTTTATGCCGTAATGCCGCTTGTAGTGTGACACTGTAACCTTGTTGTAAGCGAAAAATTAACTTACCAAATCCGCGTAAATGTGACTGTGCTTTGGGTTTTATGCCTTTTAATAAATGGGCACACATCATTGGGGTTAATGTTAAGGAGACAAATAAAGAGATCCCAATCGCGGTGGTTAAGGTAATGGCAAACTCTTTAAAAAGTCGTCCGACAAGGCCATCCATCAACAAGAGAGGAATAAATACCGCCACCAATGAAATACTCATTGAAAGTACCGTAAAGCCCACTTCGCTAACTCCTTTTAGGGCGGCTTGTTTAGGTTTTAAGCCATTTTCGATATGGCGAGAGATATTTTCGAGTACGACAATCGCATCATCCACGACAAAGCCGGTTGCAACCGTTAATGCCATTAATGATAGATTGTTTAAGCTAAAGCCACATAAATACATGGCTGAAAAAGTACCAATTAATGAAACGGGTACGGCAACAGCGGGGATCAAGGTAGCACGCCCTGAACGTAGAAATAAGAATACCACTAAAATAACCAGTGCCACGGCAATCGCTAATGCGCGTTCAACTTCTGCTAACGAGGCACGAATAGTGGGGGTTCTATCTTGAGCTACCTTTAAATTGACACTGGCAGGGAGTAGCTCACGTAATTCGGGGAGTTCATCACGAATGCGGTTGACAGTTTCGATGATATTGGCGCCTGCTTCACGGCGAATAACCAGTAAAATAGCCGGTTCACCACCACTCATTCCTGCCGCCCGTGCGTTTTGTACAGAGTCTGTTACTTGGGCAACATCACTTAAACGCACGATAGCATCTTGATTATAATGCACAATAATTGGGCGATAATCTTGAGCTTTGCTTAACTCATCGTTAGTTTGTATCTGCCAACGATTTTCATCATTATAAATAAAGCCTTGTGGTCTTCTTACATTGGATTGACTAATGGCTTTGCGTACATCATCAAGACTGACATTTTGATTAAATAGCGCATCAGGATTGAGTGCAACACGCACAGCCGGCAGTGAACCCCCCCCTACGGAAACTTCACTCACTCCTTCAATTTGCGAGATTTTTTGTGCCAAGCGTGTTGATGCGAGATCATAAAGCTCACCGGTATTTTGTGTTTCAGAGGTCAGCGTTAAGATCATAATCGGTGCATCAGAAGGATTTGATTTGTAATAACGCGGGCGACTTGGCATCCCTGAAGGTAATAGGCTTTGTGAGGCATTTAACGCAGCCTGTACATCTCTAGCTGCGGTATTAATATCTTTATTTAAGTCAAAAACTAATGTGATACTGGTACTACCTAAAGCACTACTTGACGTCATCTCATCAATCCCCGCAATACGCCCTAAGGAGCGTTCAAGGGGAGTGGCAACAGAAGAAGCCATCGTTTCAGGTGATGCCCCCGGTAATGAGGCATAAATATTAATGACCGGATAATCAACTTGTGGCAGTGGTGCGACAGGCAACAACATAAAACCTAATGCACCACAAAGAGAAATGGCTAGGCTAAGTAGTGTAGTAGCAACAGGGCGTTGAATAAATAGAGCAAACAGCTTCATGACACCGCTCCATTATCATGTTCAACGCGTTTATGGCGATTAAGGTAAAGTGATAACTTATCAAACAGCAAATAGATAACAGGGGTGGTAAATAAGGTGAGTATTTGACTCATAAT
This sequence comes from Proteus sp. G4415, assembly GCF_963896075.1. Taxonomy (NCBI): domain Bacteria; kingdom Pseudomonadati; phylum Pseudomonadota; class Gammaproteobacteria; order Enterobacterales; family Morganellaceae; genus Proteus; species Proteus sp. G4415. The sequence continues at coordinate 9,763 of NZ_CAWQOK010000139.1, read as the reverse complement.
TAAGCCTCCCACCATACATACACCTAATGGTTGGCGTAATTCAGCCCCTACGCCAGTGCTTAGCATTAAAGGTAATGCACCTAATAACGCAGCCATAGTGGTCATTAAAATAGGGCGAAAACGTAGCAGACAAGCTTGATAAATTGCTTCGTAAGGAGATAGTCCTTGTTCTCTTTCAGCGGCCAGTGCGAAATCGATCATCATGATGGCATTTTTCTTAACAATACCAATCAACAAAATGATGCCAATAATCGCAATAATATCTAGCTCATTACCGGCTGCCATCAGTGCCAATAATGCACCGACACCTGCAGTAGGTAGGGTAGATAAAATAGTAATTGGGTGAATAAAACTTTCGTATAACACGCCTAATACAATATACATAGCAACGATGGCCGCAATGATAAGCCACAGCGTGCTGGAAAGGGCGCTTTCAAAAGCTAATGTAGCCCCTTGAAACTGTGTCGTAATATCTTTTGGCATCGCAATTTGCTCTTCTGCTTGCTTAACGGCATTAACAGCAGCTTCAAGAGATGCGTCTTTAGCGACATTAAATGAGAATGTGGTAGCAGGAAATTGCTCTTGGTGATTGATAGATAAAGGCGCGAGACGTTGCTCCACAGAGGCAATAGATAAGAGTGGCACCATAGCACCCTCTTTGCCGGTTAAATGAACTGCAGAAAGTGCCTGTAGTCCTTCACTATTGTGCATATTTTGTTCTAAGACAACACGATACTGATTTGCTTGGGTGTAAATCGTTGAAATAAGTCGCTGTCCAAAGGCATTATACAGCGCATTATCAATGGCACTCATTGAGATCCCTAAGCGACTGGCTGAATCTCTATCTACATTGATATAGGCCATCATCCCATCAGCTTGCCAATCACTGCTGATGTCGGTAAGTTCCGGACTCTCTTGTAGTGCCTGTGATAATTTAGGCACCCAATAGGCAAGCTCATCGAGCGAGGTTGCTTGCAAGGTAAATTGATATTGAGTACGGGAAACTTGTGTATCAATAGTTAAGTCTTGTGTGGGTTGTAAATAGAGTGTAATACCTGCAATAGACGCGACTCGTGCTTGTAAACGAGGAATAATTTCATCAATACGTGAATCACGTTGATCGAGGGGTTTTAAGGTAATTTGCAAGCGACCTGTATTGAGGGTGGCATTACTGCCATCGATACCCACAAAGCTCGCAATATTTTCAACAGCCGGATCGTCAATCAGTTTCTCAACCACTTGTTGCTGTTTTTCAACCATCGCTTGATAAGAAATGGATTGTGAGGTTTCTATTGTACCTTGTAGTAACCCATTATCTTGTAAAGGGAAAAAGCCTTTAGGGATAAATAGATAGAGCAAAACTGTTAATGCTAATGTACTGAGGGCAACACCTAATGTTATCCATTGATGATTTAATACACGTTTTAACCAAACCGCATACACGGCGATCATCTTTTCAAAAAAGCGCTCACAAGCCATTTCAAAACGATTGTGCTTAATTTGACTTTCTGGTTTAAGTAAGCGTGCGCACATCATCGGCGTTAAGGTTAAAGAGACTACCGCGGAAATTAAAATCGCCACGGCTAAGGTAATGGCAAACTCTCTAAATAAACGACCAACAATATCTCCCATAAATAACAGAGGGATCAGTACGGCAATTAAAGAAAAAGTCAGTGAGATAATAGTAAAGCCGATTTCTCCCGCCCCTTTTAAGGCTGCGGTTAACGGCTTATCTCCTCGCTCTAGATAACGGGAGATATTTTCTATCACCACAATGGCGTCATCAACCACAAAGCCTGTCGCAATGGTAAGTGCCATTAAGGTGAGGTTATTGACAGAAAAACCGCAAAAATACATCACCGCAAAAGTACCCACTAAGGAGAGGGGGACGGCAATGCTAGGAATAAGAGTGGCAACACCATTACGTAAAAATAGATAGATAACCATGACCACAAGTGCAATCGCCAAGCCCAGTTCAAACTGGACATCTTTCACTGATGCCCGAATAGTCGTGGTTCTATCGGTTAAGATCTCAACATTTACCGACTTAGGCAAATTAGACACTAAATCCGGTAATAAATTACGAATATTATCCGTTGTTTCAATAACATTAACACCCGGTTGGCGTTGCACATTGATAATAATGGCTTGTTGATTATTGGCCCAAGCACCAAGCTGGTTATTTTCTGGGGCTTGTTCAATGGTGGCAATATCGGCAAGGCGGATGGGGGCGCCATTTTTATAGCTAACAATCAGTTTGCGATAATCATCTAATGATTTCATTTGATCGTTGGCGGATAATGTTACCGAGCGAGTGGGGCCATCAAGGCTACCTTTGGCAGAGTTAACATTGGCATTATTAATAGCCACGCGGATTGTTTCACTATCTAACCCATAAGAGGCGGCTGCTTGGGCATTCAATTTTACGCGCACAGCAGGGCGTTGTCCGCCGGCTAAAGAGACTAAACCAACGCCGTTAACTTGCGATATTTTCTGCGATATTCGCGTTTCTACCATATCCTGTAGCTGTGTCATCGGCAATACAGAGCTGGTGACGGCTAAGGTTAACACTGGCGGATCAGCCGGATTTACTTTGCTGTAAATGGGCGGATAAGGTAAATCAGTAGGTAATAAGTTAGTTGCTGCATTAATGGCCGCTTGTACTTCTTGCTCTGCGACATCTAACGGTAATGTGAGTTGGAACATCAGTGTAATGACTGATGCCCCACCTGAACTTTGTGAGGACATCTGTTTTAAGCCTGACATCTGTCCAAATTGACGCTCTAACGGTGCTGTTACCGCAGAGGTCATCACCTCGGGGTTTGCCCCAGGATAGAGTGTGACGACTTGAATGGTCGGATAATCAACTTCAGGTAATGCCGACACTGGCAGCATACGATAACCGACAATTCCTGCTAATAAAATCGCGACCATAAACAGCGTTGTTGCCACTGGACGTAAAATAAATAAACGAGATGGTCCACCACCTGTAGCGGGGATTTTTTCGCTCATTATGCTTTCTCCGCAACAACGGGATCAGTGGTTTTAGCTTTAGGTGCCAGCGGTGTTACAATCTCGACTTTGGCACCTTGCGTTAATCTATCCACACCATCGGTGACAACACGTTGATTAGCGGATAACCCTGAGGCAATGACAACTTTATCTGCATTTTGTGATGCAACCTCAACAGCGAGTTTGCTGACTTTGTTTTCCTCATCAACAACCCAAACAAAGTGTCCTTCATTTCCCATTTGTAATGCTGCATTGGGGATCACTACCGCTTTTTCTAATGTAGTGACATATAAACGAATATTGACAAATTGATTGGGAAATAGCGTACTTTCTTGTTGAGGAAAACGGGCTTTTAATTTGATAGTCCCTGTAGTGGCATCAATTTGATTATCAACACTAAATAGAGTCCCTTGTGCTAATTCAATTTTATTATTTCTGTCTAATGCAATAACAGGTAATGTAGGGCTATTTTTACGGGCTAAGATAACCTGTGATAGATCTTGCTCTGGTAATGTAAAGAGTACATCAACAGGATCCATCTGGTTAATAACGACAATTGGCGTAGATGAGCCACCAGAAATATAGTTACCGACATCAACCTGCTTTAATCCCACCCGTCCTGAAATAGGGGCCGTTATTTTGCTATAGGTTAATTGTAATTGTGCATTATTAATTGCTGCTTTATCGATACTAATACTGGCTTCAGACTGTTTGACTAAAGCCGCTTGGTTGTCTAATTCTTGTTGTGAAACCAAATGGGTCTTTGCCAGTTTTTGGTAGCGAGCTAAATCAAGGCGCGCATTTGCCAGTGTGGCCTGATCTTTTGCCAATTGCCCTTTAGCTTGCGCTAATTGCACTTCAAAAGGACGTGGGTCGATTTCTGCTAACAAATCGCCTTGATTCACTTGTTGGCCTTCGGTGAAATGCAACGCCATTAATTGCCCTTCCACACGGCTTGTCACGGTCACACTATTGACGGCTTTCACTGTACCTAAAGCAGTTAAAAATTGCGGCACATCTTCTTGTGCAGATGTCGCCACTTGTACAGGAGGCATCGGTGGTCGTCTTGAGCCAGCTGTACTTCTATTTGGTGTATTCGCAGTAGGGGTATCTTTACTCACAGGAGGTGCGCTGTTGTTTGAAGAGTATTGCCAATAGGCGATAGCGCCAGCGATAACAATAAGCAGGGTGATAATAAGAGAAAATCTTTTTTTGGTCTTTTTGTTGTTATTCATTGCGTTGGTGATCCTACTGACAACTCGCTAATTGAGAAAAAATGAAATGACACAATCAATTATGACATTCTACCTATTTCTTTAGGGGTAAAAATGGAGGAAATATGAAAATTGAGTCAAGGAATGTGTTTATTGATTATATTCTAATCAGTTGTTGTCACTTAGCAATAATATGCTGGGGTTATCTCTTTTTTATAAAGAGAAAAAACGATTTCTAGCTAGCTATCTCGGCGCACTTTATTTTTATATAGTAATGATGAATAAACCAGCATAAAATAAATGATTAATAATCAGTGAGTTATTTTGTTTGTTGATTTTTTGAACGCATAACTATTTTGTACAAATGGCGTCAACTATGATAAAACGCAATAATTAGTTATAATTCTTAGATAATTATTCTTTCCGGTGATAGAATGCCAACCTTGTTTTTCTCTGTATTGAACTCTTTGTTAAGAATAACAATTCAGTATGAATAACACCGCGCTTTAACTCTGTCTTGAATCACAATGTTTTTGGTAAAAGCAGCCCAAAAATAAGGGCATAATAGAATAACTAGAGGTTTTTAGTGTCAACTGCAAACACACCTGAAGATGAACAGAAACCGAGTCTGAATGCGTTTAAACAGCCTCGTGCATTTTATCTCATCTTCTCAATCGAATTATGGGAACGTTTTGGATATTACGGCTTACAAGGGATCATGGCCGTTTATCTGGTTAAAATGCTGGGTATGAGTGAGGCGGAAGCTATTACTGTTTTTGCCGCATTTACCGCATTAGTTTATGGCTTTGTGGCAATTGGTGGCTGGCTTGGCGATAAAATTCTCGGGACAAAAAGGGTTATTGTCCTAGGGGCTATTGTGCTGGCAATTGGTTATGCCATGGTTGCTTTCTCCGATCATGATAAGGATATGATTTACTGGGGATTAGCTACTATTGCGGTGGGTAATGGTTTATTTAAAGCCAACCCTTCCTCTTTATTAGCCACCTGTTATGAGAAAGATGATCCACAATTAGATGGTGCATTTACCATGTACTATATGTCGATTAATGTGGGATCATTTTTATCCATGTTAGCGACACCATGGTTAGCGGCGAATTATGGTTGGGATGTCGCTTTCGCATTAAGTGTGGTGGGGATGTTGATCACACTGGCAAACTTTATGCTATGTCGCGGTTGGATCAAAGATAAAGGCTCTAGGCCTGACTTTGAGCCACTAAACTACCTGAAACTGTTATTAACGCTGGTGGGGATTGTTGCTTTAACGGCAGTATCAACGTGGTTATTACATAATAATGAAGTGGCAACATGGTCTTTAGCGATTATTTCATTAGGTATTATCCTGATTTTTGCCCGTGAAACTTTTATGATGAAAGGGGTTGCACGGCGTAAAATGATCGTCGCTTTCTTACTGATGGTGGAAGCCGTGGTATTTTTTGTTCTTTATGATCAAATGCCAACATCATTAAACTTTTTTGCGATCCATAATGTTGAACACGCTATTTTAGGCTTTAGTGTTGAGCCAGAGCAATTTCAATCACTTAACCCATTTTGGATCATGCTAGCTAGTCCATTATTGGCTGCTATATATAACTTTATGGGTGATAAATTACCCATGCCTTATAAATTCACAGTGGGAATGTTTTTGAGTGCAACTGCATTCTTAGTATTACCATTGGGGGCGAGTATGGCAAATGAAGCCGGTATCGTTTCATCATGGTGGCTTGTTGCCAGTTATGGCTTTCAAAGTATTGGTGAGCTGATGATCTCAGGATTAGGTCTTGCGATGGTGGCCCAACTAGTGCCACAGCGTTTAATGGGCTTTATTATGGGTGCATGGTTCTTAACATCTGCGGCAGCTGCAATTATTGCTGGTAAAGTGGCAAGCTTAATGGCCGTTCCTGAAGACGTACAAAATGCACACGCATCATTAGAAATTTATAGCAGTGTATTTTTACAAATAGGTATCGTAACAGGTGTTATTGCACTGTTAATGCTATTTACTGCCCCTATGCTGAGTAAAATGACACAGTAATATGTGAAATTTATTGTCAGACAATAAAAGGATGCTCTAGGGCATCCTTTTTTATATCTATTTAAAAATAAAGTTAATTTTAACAAAAAATATCTATAGTACATTGATAATGTTGTTTTTTATTTATACTTGTTTTATACACTTTACTCACTATATAATGAATAAAATGTAAAAGAGAGGTGGGTATGAACAGCGTAATACAAAAACGAACATCACAACAATTATCGGTAGAGAGAGTGGCTGTTCTAGAAAGAATGACTGTTCTTACAAAAGAATTGGTTAATGAATTAGCAGAGAAGAAAAGTTTAGCAAGTGCTTTAAAAATGAGTGATAACGAATTGGCTCAGTTAATTTTTGAAACTCAACTGATACGTTCGTCTGCAATTTCACCAAGAGAACAACGTAAAATAGCCCGTTTAAACGAAGGCGCTATTAAGTTTTCTGAACGGCTAAAAGAGCTTGGAGGCACATGTAGAGCTAGCCAAGCTGCAGCTATTTTGGGAGTAAAACGTCAAACGATTAATAATCGGTTAAAGGCTAATAAACTATTAGCGGTTAAAGTGGGAGGAGAATATCGATTACCTATTTTTCAATTTGATGGTAATCGATTAGTGGATGGATTAGATGAGATCTTAATTTTATTGGATAGTTTAAGCTCAACAACAAAAGTATCATTTTTAACGAGTATGTATTTTTTTGAGGATGAACAAGATATTAATGTTATTGATGCGCTTAAAAAATATGGACGCATGAGTGAACAAATGCAAGAAATTATTCATCAAGCTAAACTTTTTGGAAAACATATTTCAAACTAATAAAAATCTACTCATTATCGTTGATCTTAAAATGTAATGTTTCAGTAATGATCTCAAGTCCTGTTATGTCTTGATAGGGCCAATTTTGCGGAAAATTTTCTTTTTTACAATCTGTGTATAAATCAAGGGAGCAGTGAGAAATATCAACAAGAGGAGGGATAATATGTTTTCTACACCAAAAGGCTGTACACATTCCATAGTAATGCCTTGAAGAGTAGGCTATACCATCATAATCAAGCCCTGGAGTATTGGCTGCCCAATCAACAATATTCTGAGTAATGTCATAACTTTTCCCCATGACTTGGTCTGCAGTGATATGCAATATGCCCTGTAACTTTGGTATATCAATAAGTTTTGTTTTACGTGTAGTTGCAAGTGTGTATATCTGAGCTTTTTTTAGATCACTAAGACCTAAAATAAAAGCCTTATTATGTTGATAGTGACGTCCTAATGATTCAGCAATAGCTACAACTGCATAATCAGCGGTATAGCATATTCCCGTTATGCCTGTTGGATCATTGTAGCGACCCATTTCTAATGGATCTGTAGGTGCAAAATAGTGCACTCCTGACGTGTAATGTTTCCATTGCCATCTTTTTTGCTGGTTTTCCTCTTGGATTTTATAGGGGATATGACCTTCGGCTTCTAATTGTGCCAATTCTTTATGCAAATTTTTTTTGTTAACCATTTAGCTTTAAGCACTCCCTGCGATATAAAAATATTCTTTAACAGGGTAAAGAGCAAATTGTGTATTATCAATTGATTGATATATAACAAGATTAAATTCAGATAAACTACAATGATTAGATTAATTATATTTATGCAACAACACCACCTATTAGGGTGGTGTTGTTGTGAATAATAAATTCTAAGGAGAGTAAAATATTTCTTGCTAGCAACGATTAACTAGCGACTTTATCAACTTGCAACGCTATCTCTTTTTCCCGTGAGCTGGTGTTTACCGCGATCCAGCCTTTATAAGCTAAAGGTAAGAATGCGATAACAATGGCTAATGCAGAAACAGCTGCAACATAATAAGCTCCTGCCATTGCCGTTTTTTCCAACCAAGCGCCCGTTAACATTGGCGTTAAGCCACCAAATACGGCATAGGCCATATTATAAGCAAAAGAGAGGCCAGAAAAACGAATTGAAGGAGGAAATGCTCTAGTACTCACAATTGGGGTTGTGGCAATTGCACCGACAAAAAAGCCCATCAAACCATAGTTAAATGCTAATTGGATACCAGACATATTGGCATCTAAGCTTCCATAAAAATGGAATGCAGTAACAATTAATCCACCCCATGATAAGGTCATGGATGCACGGGTTCCTAATTTATCACCCAACCAGCCCCAGAAGATACATCCTAAGGTCAGCGTTAAGGTGGCAACACAGTTCGCTTCTAACGATGTTGTTCTGTCTATTTTGTAGATCCCTTCAACAATGACACTGGGTGTCATCAAAATAGTAACAACAATAGCTGTAGATAAAGACCATGTTAATGCTGCAGTAATTAAGCAGGCTTGTTTATGGTTTTTGATAACCGAAACCACCGGCATTTCTTGTGCTAAGGCTTTTTTAGCCGCCATCTCTTTAAAGATAGGTGTTTCTTGTAAAAAACGACGTAAATAAACCGAGATCAAGCCAAATATACCACCTAAAATAAAGGGAATTCGCCATGCAAAATCATTCACTTCTTGAGCGCTATAGCTGCGTTGTACAATAATAGCGACGATAGAGCCTAATAAGATGCCACCAGTAATACCGGATGTTAAGGTACCCACCCCTAAGCCATAACGCTGTTTCGGGGTGTGTTCGGCAATAAATACCCAAGCCCCGGGCATTTCACCACCGATAGCCGCCCCTTGCATAATACGCATCAATAACAGTAATAACGGTGCAGCCACACCGATGCTGGCATAGGTAGGTAATAAGCCAATCACCAAAGTAGGTACAGCCATTAAAAAGATACTTAAGGTAAACATACGTTTACGGCCGATAATATCGCCATAGTGAGCCATAATGATGCCACCTAAAGGACGAGCAAGATAACCGGCAGCAAAAATACCTAATGTCTGCATCTGAGCGATAAAAGCGTTATCACCAGGAAAGAATAAATGGCTCAATGTTTTCGTAAAGAACACGAAGATCACGAAATCATAGAACTCCAATGTTCCTCCTAGTGAGGATAAACCCAACGTTTTATAGTCGTTGCGGTTTAAAGGTCTTGCCGTAGGTTGACTCAACGGCTGAGTGGAGTGTGATTGTGATGTCATAATAACAACCTATATTAATCATCGTGATAAAAAAGAGTAAATAACCAAACCATCAATAAAATTCTTAAAAAAGTTGATCACAAAGGTGGCAATAAATAACGTTAAAAAGTTATTTATCGTCTTTTATACAAGAAAGAATAATATTGTAATGATGTAAATAGTTATATCAGGAAGCTCTTTATGAAGTAAAGAGCATAAAATAAAACAATTTGATAAGTTGTCATTGTGAGCATCTGTAGTTTTTAATGCTAAGTTTTGTTTGTTTTGTGATTTTTAGGACGGTTTTTATTTTCTTGTGTAGTTTTTTAATAAAATTAGAGGTTTTGTTCTTACCTTTATTTTCATTTATTAGTTATGGTTAAAAAAACGATTTATTGAATATCATTTCAATTT
>NZ_CAWQOK010000138.1:0-9661 GCF_963896075.1 Proteus sp. G4415 | reverse complement strand
TAATAAAAGTAATCTATTTAGCTTGCAATGACCAGATAGTGCTTCTATTTGGATTTATGTGCTTAAATCTGCATAAATGCGTATCAGTTATTAAAATAGCAACACAAAGTAACCTGATAAGTTATAAAAGAGGTCGATAGATATTGATTGATCTTTGATGCGGCTTTATTTTGATGTTTTCTCTTTTCGATTATAATTGTAATATCTTGTCCTTCTTTACTTGTTCTCTTTCTTTGCTAGCACTGCTTATTTTTCGCCTTTCTCCCTCTGAAAATTTCTGCATTCAGCCCTCAATCATTTAAAGTCAAAATATATTATTTAAGGAATTACTATGTCCCAAAAACCTTGCCGTATTATTTTAACCGGAGGTCCCGGCTCTGGTAAAAGCACTATTATCAATAAGTTAAGAAGAAATGGTTACTCTTGCTCAATAGAAGCTGGTAGAGCCATTATTCAAGATCAAAGTCATATTGGTGGTTCAGCCCTTCCTTGGATTGATCCGCTCGCTTTTGCTGAGTTAATGTTAAGCTGGGAGCTACGATCATGGCATGATGCATCCAATATAGATGATAACAGCAAACCTTATTTTTATGACCGAGGCATACCGGATATAGCAGGTTATTTACACTTTTGTGAGCGCCCTATTCCCCAACATCTTGAAAACGCAATAAGGCTATATAGATATTCTACAACCGTGTTTATTGCTCCACCATGGAAAGAAATTTACTTACAAGATAAAGAGCGCCAACAGACATTTGATGAAGCCGTAGCAACTTATCAAGCGATGCTGGCGATATATAGACAGTATAATTATACCTTAATTGAATTACCCAAAGCCGATGTTAACCAAAGAGTAAAATTTATTATAAACAATATAACATCGCTATCTTAGCTTAGCGCTTATATTGACTATACCATCAAGGACAAAAAATAGACTCTCCTTGATGGTATTATTTAATATGAGGCAATAATTTTTAAATCTGGTTTTTCTCCTCGCATAATAGCTCTTTGCTGTTCATGCACCGCTTCATTAATTGCCTTTTGTTCTTCAACTGTTCGCGTATTCTTTCCACAAACTAATGTTGAACAAACCGGATATCCTATATTATGCGTTCTAGAAGTGCCAATTCCGACACTCATTTGCTCGGTACAGCCAATTAAAAACATAAATGGTATTAACAAAAAAATTGGGCGCATAGTCTTCCTAAAACATAAAGGTTAAATTTAATATGCATCAAAAACATATTTTGGTCTGTAGCTCCACTTAACTTCAACTTCTTGTTTATCTTTATTCCATACAGGTATCGCTTCTGGCAGAATAATCATTGACTGGTCATTCTTTCTTATACGTTGTTCCTTTTTATAGGAATATTCGCTATTAGTAGATGTGGTTGGCTCTTCAAATCCAAATTTAAATAATTGATTGAATTTCTGTTTTTCCTCCTTGGCTTGCATTTCAAAACGAGATTGTTTTGATAACATAAATGTGGGATAACGACTTTCATCGTGGTGATATTGAACAGTAGGAGTCGCTATCTCTGTTGCCACCTTTTCTATAGAGCCAGATGTATTCCTCTCTTTATCAACACAACCAACAACTACAAATAGAGCTAAAATTAGAATAAAAGACCAATTCATATCTTAAATAGGAGCAATAAATAGATGTAAATAATTATTCCATAAAATTTATAGACGACAAAATGAATTACAATTATTTCATATAAAAAGCATTCTTTATTCAAGTAACAAGAATATATAAAATAATAATATAAATAGATGGGTTATGGCGGGATAATTATCTTGATTAGAGATTGTAATATTAAGTAAAAAAGAAATATTCCCACAAAAAAACAAGAAAGAAATAGTTTATATTAAAATAATATTAAGATGACCATATAATAACACTGGTTATTATATGGTCATTGTTACATTGGAAAATTTTAAATTTGAAATAAAAATAAAGCCTTATTATTCTCTAAATATAAGACTTTAATTAAATCTATTTTTTATTGACCAGCAGACATTTTTTTCATTTGCTCTAAAGAATCTAAAGCTTGTTTACAGGTGCTTTCTTGAACATCTTTAGGTAATGCAGCAAATTGTTCTTTTGATTGAGCATATTGTGCTTTCATTGTTTCTGCTTGTGCTTTAGTTGCATCATTTTGTTCCATTAATGCGACATAGGCATCAGTTTCTTTAAAATAATCTTCGCAAGATTTTGTTAATTCAGCCGAAACAGCAACAGAAGATAATGATAATAAACCTAGTGCTAAAATAATATTTTTCATAAATATCCTATATTTTGTAATTAATAAAAAAAAATGATACCTGCGTCTTGAATTTTTATTATCGCAAAGAAAATTAAAATTAGGATAAGGATAATCTTAATTGCCATTATATTTCTGTATGAATATCAGATAAAAAAATAATAATTAACAACTAAAACTGGTATGTTTATAAAAAAACATCTCTTTATAAAAACCTAAATAAAATTTAACTATACAACTTAACTAAATTAAATATTTTTATGCAGTATAAAATAAAAACATATAAACAGTATTAAAACTTTTAGTTCTTATTCACAAACAATCAAAAGATATAAATATCATGAGAAATATTACCTTTAAACCATAATAAAAGAAGGCCATTAGTTATATGGCCTTCTTTTATTATTTCTATTTAATTTTATTAATTACATACAGTACTTATTTGTGCTACTCATCTTCTGGGGGATTTTTTAAGATCTGATGTATTTCTTCTTTTAGACGTAATTTTTGTTTTTTTAATTCAACAACTTCTTCTCCATATCCTCGCCTATCTCGGTGTTCTAAGCGTACAATTTTATGGTCAAGTTCATTATGTTGTTCAAACAGGGCTCGGAAATGGGGATCAGTTTGACGAAGCTTAGCAATTAAATCACGATATTCTGGAAACATATTATCTACCTTCCATTATCAATGAGTGATGAGTGTCATACTACTTTTAAGTCTCCCTTAAATTGCTGTCACTGTCATACTCTTTATGTGAAAAACAAGAGCGATATCAAGTAAAAATTAACATAAAACTACAACAAAGTAGGATATCGACACACTATTGCATGAAATTGGTCTAACTTAAGACTATAAAACAGGATAAGATAAAAATGCTCATATTTTATACGAACATCACTATTCTTCTATCAAAAAGCACTTATTGTTAATTCTATAAATAAATTTGAATTAAAGTAAAAGAGTTCTCTAATAGTTTTATATACCCATCTATTTGAGACACTAAGCCCAATGCCGCCACATTGGGCTTTTCTTTTTGCAATCAGTAAGTTGATAAAACTAATAACTTAACTGATTGAAATAGAATCGCTAACAATCTATTCAATAATTTTTTATCGAGGATTTTAGTTAAGATTGTTGATTGTTACCCTCGTACTTCATTAATTACTATGCCCATTTTTAGATTGTTCTAATTGTAATGCCTGCTCCTTCCACTTGGAAAGGGCTAGCTCCTTTAGCCAATCTGCAAGTAATGGCATCGTTTTTATTGAATCTAATGCAGCTCGCTCTTGTTTGGTTAAACGAATAACAACGACTTCAGTTTTCATTGTAGACATATCAGCCTCTTTTTATAAAAAAAAGAATACTGACATAAAATATAAACAGAACGGTCTGACTTACATCCTTTTACAAAATATTATAATTTAACTTACATTAACAAAGCATTAAATACAAAAAGCAGTCCTATTCCCCTTGCTTTAAATATAAAATTCACTTATTAAAAATAGTTATTTTCTTTCTATAAAAATAGATACAGTAGTGGAATTAATATATTACAAACCATAACGTAATCTTAAAGATTGAGGATAAGGATAAAAGTATTTTTGTTTACTCAGATAATTATCTGGGTATTCTGATAAGTAATGATTAATTAATGTTAATGGTGCCAATAAAGGTTGTATTCCTTGACGATACTCTAAGATCAATTGACTTAATGCTTGTCGCTGCTTAGAAGTTAAATCTTGCTTAAAATATCCTTGCACATGCATAAGAACATTAGTGTGATTACGACGAGTGGCTTGATGTTGTAATAGAGCCATAAATCGATTACGGTATTCAACAAAGAAAGTCTCTAATGAATCCCAATCTTTATTGTTAGCAACAAAGCGCCCTAGTTGCCGATAAAGCGGTTGTGAATGAGCTAATAACAATAGTTTGTATCTTGTATGAAAATCAATTAATGCCTGGCGAGTAAAGTTATTTATTTTCAATTGATTTAGCTCATTAAGTGCAAACACCCGTGTAATAAAATTTTCTCTAATATAGGGATCGTTTAACCGCCCATCTTCTTCTATAGGTAACCACGGCATTATTCTTTTCAGATTTTCAGTAAAAATGCCTGTACCCGATTTTTTATTGCCGTTGCCTATTGGATCATAAACCCGGACACGTTCTAATCCACAACTGGGTGATTTCGCACACACGATATAACCGCTAAATTGATTAAACCTCCTCAAATATTCGATAGAGTAATCATTCATCAATTGGGTTAAGTCACCTTCACTTCCATTACTAAATTTTAACCTAACTTCACCAGTCTTAGACTGAACTAATCGTAATGCTGGTCTGGGTGTCGGTAAACCAATAGCCATTTCTGGGCAAGTAGATTGATATTCAAAGAACTCAGATAATTCATCAGCAGCAAGATGACAACATTTATGCCCACCATCAAACCTCACTTTATCCCCTAATAAGCATGAACTAATACCTACGATAATTTTTTTATGCGTAAAATCATTTTGTTTAAGACTCATAAGAGTTTTGGGCATGGCTATGACCTCATATGAAACAATCACCTAACCTGACTAATCAGATTAATAAATCTATGCTCATAATTTATCTTAGTAACATAATGCTACTTTTACTATGTTTATCATTTAATTAGTTTGTAAAACATTATTAAAAGAAAGGATAGCCGTTAACCACTGATATCACAATATTGATAGATATGAATAGCAAATAGCTAATATACTTACAGCAAATATTAGCTATCTGATTAAATTGATTGATATTTAGTAATAATTAAGTTATTAATCAATAAGTTAACACTGTGTTAATGCACGGAACTATAATACTCAATAGATAAATCATCCACTTTTGCACCACTAAACTGAGCCCATAGTATAATTGCAGATAATACTTCTTTTTCATTCGTTGCAATAAATAGATTTACAAAGGACGTTTCGTTCCATAGTCCACTCACTTTATAAACCACTTTGTTCATCTTTACTCCACCTGACGCTATCAATGACTTTAAGGAAACACAGATTCAAAACTGTTATAAAGTTATTTTTAACATGGGTGCACTTTTGCTTTTTCCAAGTCATATAATCATCAAAAATAGATGCTTTTTCTAAACATATTCTATTTATAACTATAAGTTTTTATTATATTCACCTTGTTATTGATTATTAGTATTAAGCCTTTCACTGCGTCAGTTCGTAACTTTCAGAAATTAATGATTTTAGCTCAGCATCATCAAAATCTGTGTCTAAGCGAATAGAAATCCAATGCTCTTTGTTCATATGATAAGCGGGATAAACTGCTTTTTTTAAGCGTAAAGCACCCACTAAAGGCACCGGTACTTTTAAGTTAATCACATCGACTTTATTATTTTTACCCGTATCAAATAGCTTGTTTTCAGCGACATCCATGATGACGGCGAACCATTTAGAATGATTATGATGTCTGAAAACCGCATAATTAGGGTACTTACTCCATAAATATTCGGGGATTACGGCATATGTTTTCTGTATATACTCGATAAGCTCTTTTCTATTCATTGTCCGGTCATCTCATAAAATGATGTATAACTTGGTCACTAAACGCATGATCTCTAACATTAAGGCATCAGCCTGTTAAATAATTTATTATACATTTGTTATTTAACAATGCTAAATGTAGAGAGAACCCGACTATATTGTTATTATTATTGCTACTTATTTTTATTATCAATACATAAATTATTTATAAATATTTTTAGTATTGTACATATTTTTAGCGCTCCAAATAAGTAAAAATAACTAAGTATTAATATCTAATTTACAATTAATTGGTAAATTTTAGTTGATTAATTCTCAATGGTTAGATAATTTAACGCTTATCCATTTTTGATCATCTTAAATGGACACACACTTTGATTTGATTATCCCCGTTTTGCTTAGTTATATTTTATAACTAAGCTTTTTTCGGTTACTTTAAGCAATACACACTAGAAGCAATACTGTTATTTATCAAACAGTTGTCATTTTATCAAATAAATTAATTCTCTGAGGCTAACTTTATCTCCAACTGTGTAACGCCTTCTTGATACATTTTCAATTTATTCAAACTATACTACTTTTTTTATAATTTTTTATTTCTCGCGGTAAATAACGCGACAACTCCTTGAATATGAATAGATACATCGTAAAAAAAACAAGATAATACTTTTTCTAAAGCATCTGCCGAGTCAGAATAGTTACTAAAAATACCTTTTTTGTTATAAACAGACATCAATTTATTACCAAAAAAATTGTGTTCAACATCAGCCCCCAAGATAGTAGCACCATATAAAACACCCTTTTCCGTTAATATTTTACTTATATTTTCTATCACTTTCTTTTTACCTTCCATTGTGCCAGGTAAGCAGTGTAATAGATAAAATAAAGAAATAGAGTCAAACGATGAATTGAATTCATTAGGAAATTTATGATAGATATCATGCTGTAAGCAATAAGTTAATTTATTATCAACAATATTTTTTTTAGCATAATCTAAGCTATTAATATTAAGATCTGTTAATGCTATTTTATTTATATTAGCTAAAGCTCTTTTTAAGTAAAATCCTGTTCCTACACCAATATCCATATGGTTCTCACCAAGATTATTTTTAAAATGAGGTAGCAAATATTTATCTGTATCACAACGCCATGCATAACGGTTAGAAATATTTAATACCCACCAATCATAAAGTTTTAATGCTGTGGGGGTATATACTTTAACTCCATTGTGAGTGTCTAGTGTCATACAAAATCCTAGTCGTAAAATGATTATTCTATGATTTATACAAACCACGAATAACTGGAAATAACGAATAGTTAAACAGGTAACCATCTAAACAAGACAACGTAACACATTGAAATTAAATAAAAAACAAATCAAATTCTAACGGTTAAGTAAGGTGTTATTGACATTAAAAGCGCCGATTGACCGGTTAAGAAATCTTCTTCCTCAGCTTAATGATAAGCAAACTTATTCATCTGTTTTATTTTTAGTAAATAAAAGATATTAAATCGCCCTTGCGCTGGATTATTTTATACATTTTACTGCATAACCAATTGATATTTAGTATAAAAAACCACCAAAAATGCATAATCACAGATCTATACAGCATAACGCCATATTGAAATAATATAGTAATATCTTTCCATAATCAGTTAGTTTAATAAAAACAATTAAATAGAGTAGTTACTCTACTGTATTAAAATAAAATTAATAATTACTAACAATTAATACTTACCTTTATCATCTAAATATGATTAAGTGATAATACTAACATTAGCTAATCTATTTTGGTGATAGTTATGTCTTTGAAACGTAAAATTGCGCTGGGGAAAAATGTATTAGAAGCTGCTCAAGAGAGAGTCCAGTGGATATTTGATACTTTTGAACAAATCACTCTCTCCTTTTCGGGAGGGAAAGATTCTACTGCGCTTTTTCATCTTGTTGCCGCACAAGCGCGAAAACAACATAGAAAATTTAATGTGATGTTTCTTGATTGGGAAGTTCAATATTCTGCGACTATAGATCATATTATAAAAATGAAATCTATCTACCAAGATTGTATTGAACGGTTTTACTGGATAGCACTCCCTATCACCACTGAAAGTGGCATTTCTCAATATGAACCTACATGGACAGCATGGGAGTCTGGTAAAAAATGGGTAAGACAACCGCCAGAAGATGCGATAACTGACCCTCACTTTTTCCCTTTTTATCACCCAAATATGCTTTTTGAAGATTTTACCCCTGCATTTAACCAGTGGATCACAGGTAATCATCGCAGTTCGATTATCCTGCTAGGCATAAGAGCGGATGAATCTTTAAACCGATTTATTGCCATTAGTAATAATCGAAAGTTACGTTATGCCGATGATATTCCTTGGACAACGGCATCAGCAGAAGGCTTTTATTATATGGCCTACCCTATTTATGATTGGCATGTTAAAGATATCTGGACTTATATAGCGCGTTTCAATTTACCCTATAACCCTATTTATGATCTGATGCACCAAGCGGGCGTTAGTTTAAGTCAAATGCGTATTTGTGAACCTTTTGGGCCAGAGCAACGCAAGGGACTATGGTTATATCATGTGCTAGAGCCTGAAACATGGAGTCTTGCTTGTGAACGAGTGAGTGGAGCTGATGCCGGAATGTTATATACGAATCCTCGTAATAAATCAGGTTTCTATGGGCGACATCAAATTAGCAAACCTTCCCATCATACGTGGAAATCTTATGCTCACTTTTTATTAGCCAGTTTACCAGAGAAAACAGCAGAACATTATCGTAATAAAATAGCGGTCTATCTTCGCTGGTATGCCGAACGAGATTACCCAAATGGCATACCTGATGCACAAGAAGGTGATACTAGCACTAAACAGATACCTTCTTGGCGACGAATTTGTAAGACCATCTTGCGTAACGATTTTTGGTGTAGAACATTAGCATTTAGTCCTACTAAATCACACTGTTATGATCGATATTTCAAACGGATACAAGGAAAACGAAAAGACTGGCAACTTATTTAGCAAGGTGTGAATATGACCATTGAAACTATAATTTCTGTTTTAAAAGAGTACCTAGCAAAACTAAATGATGAACAAAAAATTGAAGCTCTCAATAAAATAAAAATATCGCTTCATCAAATAAGCCCATTTAAAAATGAACCTACTGACTGTGTTCTTTGGATAAAGCAACAACAAGTTATCGCTAATGACTATAATCCCAATGTCATGTCTCCGACAGAAAAGAGATTACTAGAAACGTCTCTGGTAAAAGACGGTTATACTCAGCCTGTTGTTGTCTTACCTATTCAACAATCCAAAAATAAACCATCACAATGGCAAGTCGTTGATGGTTACCATCGTTATTTATTGAGTAAAAAAAATAGCTTAAACAAGCGAATTAACGGCTATTTACCTATTACTATACTTGATGTTGAAAGTCATACTATGGCTGACCAAATGGCAGCGACTATTCGCCATAATCGGGCTAGAGGGCAACATCAAGTGGCAGCAATGTCGGATATAGTTAGAGATTTATCAAGATTAGGTTGGAATGACCAAAAGATTGGTGATGAATTAGGTATGTCACAAGATGAAGTACTACGTTTAAAACAGATTAGTGGCTTAGCTGAATTATTTTCAGAGCACGACTTCTCAGAAGCTTGGACGGTTAAGTAGAAATAACTTTGTATAAAGCACCAATAAATATATTTATTGGTGCTTTGTTAGTAATATCAACGACCATAGAAATAATTTATTTATATGGCTTACTTCCGTTTCTTACTAAATTAGTATTAATTTATTATTTTTCAGTAAGAAAAATTCATATTGATGACATCCTATGTT
>NZ_CAWQOK010000137.1:0-14485 GCF_963896075.1 Proteus sp. G4415 | reverse complement strand
TTAAAGATAATTTATTTTACCTTAAAAATCAGTCAATAACAAAAAACCATTGTTCTTTGTAATTCAAATTATCTATACTTTAAAAACGAATTATTCATTGCTAACTTTATTTTTATTTTAGAATTAAATATTTTATTTTATGCTCAAGTTTATCTGGTTAATTATTAGTAAAACCGAGAATTCTTGGTGTAGATCACACTTTTTTTGTGAAATACGGGAAAACCATCATTCATATCAAATTTCCGTACCTTACATTTCGTTATACTAAAATTACAGTCAATGATAATAACGATGTTATCAAGCGTAGTCACAAGGCAGTGAAACATTTTCGTTACGGATAGCTTAAAAAAATAGCATTACTAAATTAATAATGTCAGTGAATTGAATTCTAGACAATTATTCCAATTTTCACTTGAACAATGGAGAAGCGCAGTGCAAACCTTTAATGCCGATATAGCGATAATCGGAGCCGGGGGCGCAGGCTTACGAGCAGCAATTGCTGCAGCGGAAGCAAATCCTCAACTGAAAATTGCTCTGATCTCAAAAGTTTACCCTATGCGTAGCCACACTGTGGCAGCAGAAGGCGGATCAGCAGCAGTGACTCAGGCTCACGACTCCTACGACTTTCACTTCAATGATACCGTTTCTGGCGGTGACTGGTTGTGTGAGCAGGATGTCGTTGATTACTTCGTTGAGCATTGTCCAACAGAGATGACTCAACTAGAACTCTGGGGCTGTCCTTGGAGCCGTAAAGAAGACGGGTCAGTCAACGTCCGACGTTTTGGTGGGATGAAAATCGAACGGACTTGGTTCGCCGCCGATAAAACCGGCTTCCACATGTTACACACCCTGTTCCAAACCTCTTTAAAATACCCTCAAATTCAACGTTTCGATGAACATTTCGTTCTCGATATCCTTGTTGATGAAGGCCACGCTCGTGGTGTTGTTGCTATTAATATGATGGAAGGGACGAAAGTTCAAATTCGTGCTAATGCTGTCATTATGGCAACAGGTGGCGCAGGTCGCGTTTATCGCTTTAATACTAATGGCGGTATCGTTACAGGTGATGGTATGGGGATAGCCTTACGTCATGGCGTGCCACTGCGTGATATGGAATTTGTGCAATATCACCCAACTGGTTTACCGGGCTCAGGTATTCTGATGACCGAAGGTTGCCGTGGTGAAGGGGGTATTCTGGTCAATAAAGATGGTTACCGTTATCTACAAGATTATGGCCTAGGACCAGAAACACCATTAGGTAAACCCGAAAATAAATATATGGAATTAGGTCCTCGCGATAAAGTTTCTCAAGCATTCTGGCATGAGTGGCGCGCGGGTCGTACCATTAAAACTCACCGTGGTGATGTTGTGCATCTTGATTTACGTCATCTGGGTGCGAAAAAACTTCATGAACGTTTACCATTCATTTGTGAACTGGCAAAAGCGTATGTGGGTGTTGATCCAGTTAATGAACCTATTCCAGTTCGTCCAACTGCACACTACACCATGGGTGGTATCGAGACTAATCAGCGCACAGAAACACGTATTAAAGGTCTGTTTGCGGTGGGTGAGTGTTCATCTGTCGGCTTACATGGCGCTAACCGTTTAGGTTCTAACTCACTGGCTGAACTTGTAGTATTTGGTCGTCTTGCTGGGGAAGAAGCCGTTCGTCGTGCCCAAGAAGCAACCCCTGCTAACGCATCAGCATTAGATGCACAAACTCGTGACATCGAAGACAATCTGAAAAAACTGATGAACCAAAAAGGTTCTGAAAATTGGGCTCAGATCCGCGATGAAATGGGTGAAGCCATGGAAGAAGGTTGCGGTATCTATCGTACACCTGAATTAATGCAAAAAACCATTGATAAACTGACTGAACTAAAAGAACGTTTTAAACACGTAGAAATTAAAGATACCAGTAGCGTCTTTAATACTGATTTACTGTATAAAATTGAGCTTGGCTTTGGTTTAGATGTCGCTGAATGTATGGCGCATTCTGCATTCAATCGTAAAGAGTCTCGTGGTGCACACCAACGTCTTGACGAAGGTTGTACTGAGCGTGATGACGTGAACTTCCTTAAACACACTCTGGCATTCTATAACCCAGAAGGTGCACCGCGTTTAGAATATAGCGATGTGAAGATCACCAAATCTGCTCCTGCTAAACGTGTCTATGGTGGTGAAGCGACTGCACAAGACAAGCAGAATAAGGAGAAAGCGAATGGCTGATGACATGAAGCACGTTAAGATGGAAGTCATGCGCTATAACCCCGAAACGGATGATGCGCCTCATTTCGTCACTTATGATGTGCCTTACGATGAGCAAACCTCATTATTGGATGCATTGGGTTATATTAAAGATAACTTAGCGCCAGATCTGTCTTACCGTTGGTCTTGCCGTATGGCGATTTGTGGCTCTTGCGGCATGATGGTTAACCGAGTCCCAAAACTGGCTTGTAAAACCTTTATGCGTGACTACCCAAATGGGGTGAGAATCGAAGCGTTAGGTAACTTCCCTGTCGAGCGCGACCTTGTCGTCGATATGACTCACTTTATTGAAAGCTTAGAAGCGATTAAACCTTACATTTTAGGAAATGATCGTAAGCCTTCAGAAGGTCCAAATAAACAGACTCCTGCTCAAATGGCGAAATACCACCAATTCTCTGGTTGTATCAACTGTGGTTTATGCTATGCAGCATGTCCTCAGTTTGGTTTAAATCCTGAGTTTATTGGTCCTGCAGCGATTACGTTAGCACAACGTTACAATACCGATAGCCGTGACCACGGGGCTAAAGAGCGTATGCCTCAATTAAATGGTGAAAATGGCGTCTGGTCTTGTACTTTCGTGGGCTACTGCTCTGAAGTCTGTCCAAAACATGTGGATCCTGCTGCGGCTATTCAGCAGGGTAAAGCAGCCAGTGCGCAAGACTTTGTCATTGCCATGCTGAAACCACGTTAAGGAGGAAACAAGACATGACAACAAAACGTAAGCCTTATGTTCGTGGTATGCAGCCAAACTGGTGGACGAAACTCGGTTTCTATCGTTTCTACATCACCCGTGAAGGAACTTGTCTACCACAACTTTGGTTCAGTCTGGTTGTACTGTTCGGTGTATTTGCACTGAAAAATGGACCAGAAAGTTGGGCGGGATTCGTTGGATTCCTAAGTAACCCAATAGTGATGCTGATTAATATTGTGACCCTTATCGCAACGGTATTCCATACGGCCACTTGGTTTAAGCTTGCACCGAAAGCCGTTAATATCGTCGTTAAAGATGAAAAATTACCACAAGAGCCTATCGTTCGTGGTTTATGGGGTCTAACCATCGTCGTGACTGTCGTTATTCTGGCAGTGGCGCTAATTGTTTAACCCAGGAGGAAATAATGAATCAGAATCAACTTCCTAAGCGCTCTGATGAACCTATTTTCTGGGGATTATTTGGTGCAGGTGGTATGTGGAGTGCGATTGTTTCTCCAGCAATTATTATCCTGCTCGGTATTCTAATCCCGATGGGTATTGCGCCAGAAGCATTTACTTACGATCGTATTATGGCATTTAGCCAAGGTTTTATTGGTCGTATTTTCTTACTGCTAATGATTATTCTGCCAGTTTGGTGTGCATTACACCGTATTCACCATACGTTGCACGATTTTAAAGTGCATGTACCTGCTAGTAATTGGGTATTTTATGGTGCTGCAGCAATTATTAGTGTTATCGCAATTATTGGTGTTTTTACACTATAATCGCTTGATAAATAAAATTAAAGCCACTCATTGAGTGGCTTTTTTTATCGCTAAACTGCGTGAATATAAAAATTAGCTCGCCAATTTCAAACCAATAATACCGAAAACAATCATCGCTAAACTCAATAAACGATAAATATTGGCGGATTCACCAAAAACGATAATACCAAAGATAGCCGTACCAACGGCACCAATACCGGTCCAAATGGCGTAAGCCGTACCCGCAGGTAAGCCTTTCATCGCATACGATAACATCCCCATACTCACGATCATCGCACTGATCGTAATAATACTTGGTGTTAAACGGGTAAAACCATGAGTGTATTTAAGACCAACCGCCCACACAATTTCTAATAGGCCAGCGACAAAGAGAATTATCCAAGACATAAACTACCCCTATTGATAATTGGGGTCGTCCCCTGAATATACAGATTAAAAAGCTGGGTCGTCCCAGCCTTTGAAAAGTGAAAATAGAGTATAAGAAAAAGTCAGCAACCATGCAAATAGTATTAAATTTGCTCAAGCACGTTTAGCTGTACTTTCCTCACCATAGAGAAAAGCACTCACATCGTCTTCGACTTCCCCCATCGCCATCAATGCGTTAAGGGTTTCTTGTGCTTCTTGTTCGTTAACGATACTCATGGCAAAACCCACATGCACTAATACCCACTTGCCAATCATCGTATCAGGCTCGCCTTCACAAACTAATGCGATATTCACTTCACGCTTAACACCACAAACATCGACCAATGCATTTTCAGTGATGGTTTTTCCCACTTCAACAACTTGACCTGGAATACCAAGGCACATAACAACCCCTATTCGATCTCTATTTGTTTTATGCGCATTGCATCGTCATTCTCAACCCGCAAATTTTGACTACCACAAGCAGGACAACCTGCATTAAAAGTCGAAACAGTCACCACTTGATGGCAATCCCAACACCATGCTTTAGCAGGGATAACCTCAATATGTAGCTGGCAACCTTGTGCGATAGTATCTCGACAAACAATATCAAAGCAAAACTCAAGTGCAGAGACTTCAACACAAGATAGTGCGCTGATCTCCATCCAAACGCTTTTTACTTTTTGCGCATTATTTAATTTAGCTTGTGAGTCAATTATCTCAAATGCGCTCTGGCAAAGCGTGATTTCATGCATGTCTATACCTTACTTGAAGCAGGATAAATAATAGCAACTATAGTATCAGGACATAGTTGCTTTATTCTTGATCTTAGAACAATAAATCAGCGCCTGTTTCAAAAGCCGCTTTACGACGACGCTCTTTAACCATATCTTCAAGTGCATCTCTATCAATACAGACTAATGCCTGCGTTGGGCAGACCTCAACACAAGCAGGACCTTCAGCACGGTGATGACATAAATCACATTTATTGGCTTCAGCTTTAAATGCTTCAATCGTATTGAGAGCGGTTAATTTACGCATAACCGGACGAGAAACCACTTCCATAGTGCCATAAGGACAAGCCAAGACACAGGTTTTACAACCAATGCATTTATCCTGATCGACATAGTAATAATCTTTATTATGAATAATGGCACCATTAGGACAGACATTGGCACAAGGAGCATCTTCACATTGATGGCAGACAACTGCGGTACTAATTGAAAAGCCTTTCACCACATGAATGCGTGGTTGGAAATTTTGCTCACTAATTTGGTCGATTGCTAAATTATCTTGGGAAGCTTGCTGATGTGAAACAACACATGCTACTTCACAGGTATGGCAACCAATACACTTTTTAGGGTCTGCAATGATGAAACGGTTCATCATATTCTCCTGCTGTTTGTTATATATAGCCGTTATATTGGCGATAAACGCAATTAATTATCTAATTTAGAATAACAATTAGGTATCTATATATTAGATATAGCATGGTTCATGCCAATCTATTTTTAAATTAACTAATCCTTATTTTTCAATTAACTAATTTGCAAATAAAAATGATTATTAATTAGGAAAATTATATTTCGTCAATTTATTCGACATTTTTGACGATCTAATTAATCGATATATAAATAAATATATATCGATTTGTTAAATTTATATTTTTTACTTTCCCGTTAAATAAGAAAATAGCGGTTTGGATCAAAAATGACTCAGTCATTGATATAAATTTATAATAAAGCGATTACAATATAGTTAATTTTTTAGGGCAATCGGTGGTGTCATGAAATTAAGCAGTAACAATGCTGAAACTATGGAGAGCCTTCGCAGTGAGCGGAATCAATATCGTATACTTGTCGATATTACAAATTCTGTATTAGCGCATCTAGACATGGATGGCCTCATTTCTGAAGTATCTAAAGAAATACATCGTTTTTTCGGACTTAATCATATTAGTCTGATGTTATGTCGTACTTCATCACAAAATAGTCATGAAGGTATTCTTTATTCTAGTCGTTATCAGACAGGAAAATCTGTCATTCGTCAACAACGTAAGTTCAGTAGCGCCAATAACAAAGCCGAAGAAATTATTCATCAAAACAAACCCGTTTTAATCGATATCAATAAAGAAGATCAAGACGATGTTTTGATTAAACGTCTCGTAAAACAAAATATGCAGACGGCTTTGTTATTGCCACTGGCTTTTAACCGTAAACCGCTAGGTTTATTAATCCTAGCGCATGAAATAAGTAGTGTTTTTACTGAAGAAACTTGTCAATTATTGCAACAAATTGCCGCGCGCATCGGGATTGCAATTGAAAATGCCGCCGCTTATGAAGAGATAACTCACCTTAAAGATAGCCTTAAGAACGAAAATATTTGGCTTAATGAACAAATAAATAGAAATGGTAGTTTTAGCGAGATTATTTATCAAAGCGATGCCATGCATAATGTACTAGAACAAATTGAGTTAGTCGCTCAAAGTGACAGTACTGTACTTATCTTAGGCGAAACAGGTACTGGTAAAGAGTTAATTGCACGAGCGATCCATCGTTTAAGTCATCGTAAAAATAAGACGATGATAAAAATGAATTGTGCAGCAGTACCTTCCGGTCTGTTAGAAAGTGATCTTTTTGGACATGATAAAGGCGCTTTTACGGGTGCAACACATGCCCATGTGGGTCGATTTGAAATGGCAGATAAAAGTACGCTTTTTCTCGATGAAATTGGCGATATGCCCATTGAATTACAGCCAAAACTATTACGGGTTCTCCAAGAGCGTGAAATTGAAAGATTAGGTGGTAATAAAGTTATTCCTGTGGATGTACGCTTAATTGCAGCGACCAATAAAGATTTATGTGAACTGACGGATGAAGGGGAATTTCGAGAAGATCTCTATTATCGTCTGAATGTTTTTCCTATTATTATCCCGCCATTACGGGAGCGACCTGAAGATATCCCCTTATTGGCAAAATATTTTACGCAAAAAATTGCCCGTCGCATGGATAGAAAAATAGACTGTATTCCAACACATGCTTTGGAGCAATTAACCCATTATCCTTGGCCGGGAAATGTACGAGAGCTTGAAAATATTATTGAGCGCGCGGTTATTTTAACTCGAGGCTCTACGCTAAATTTGCAACTAAAAGAGTTAAATATCAATAAACCATCTCGTTTAAAACAAGTGCTTTCGCAACCATCAGCCATAGAAAAAAAGATGCAAACTAGCGCACCTGAAAGTGATGATGAAGAGCGTGAGCGGATAATACAAGCCCTTAGAGAAACTAACGGTGTAGTGGCTGGTGCCAGAGGTGCGGCATTAAAATTAGGATTAAAAAGAACCACCTTATTATCACGTATGCAACGCTTAGGTATTTCCATTCCTGAAATTCTTTAGTTTTACGACCACTACAGCCGATATTGTAAAACGAGTGTAATTAATTTGTTACACTCGTTTTTTCTGTCCATTGGCAACTTTTTTATCCCTATCTATAATTTTAGTGGTTATATTTCTTTAATTATTATCACTAGTTAATTAACGCTAACTTATTATAAGAATATAAATAATCCATGGAGCATATTACCTATGAATGACCTGCTTACGAATAAAATTAATAAAATAAAAGAAGAATATAAAAATAATAAATATGTTTTTATTCCACAAAAAATAGTTATTGATTTAATAAAACAATTAGGTGCAACAGAGAAAGATATAGATACACTCATAGAATATGGTGATTATCTCGCGCAAGATCCCACATTGTCGTTTCGTCACTCTCGCACCGGACGCTACCTTTTCGATAATGAGGCTAAAACCATTTCACGACTAGAGTATCAACCTTTTGTCCTCACTGAAGAAGATGGCTTTATTCGTGAAGATAGCGGTGCACAAAGACACTTTCGAGCAATTGACGATCGCTGGCAAAGCAATACCGCTTACCAAGCATTATTAAAATTGAAAATGCTCCTGATTGAAGGAAATCGATTTACACCACGTCGCTTAACCGATCAACAATCCCCTAAATCAATTTCAACGGTATTTCATTTAAGACTCATTGCTGAACCTAATTCGTTAAGTGAGCTTTCTATTGAAGGGGTGCATAAAGATGGTGTTGATCACACCATGATTGTCATGATGAATAAAAATAATGTAAAAAATAATTCCGGCGCATTACGTGTTCATTCTCCTCAAGAAGCAATAGGTACACCTTGGCAAGATATTAATCCTAATAATGTTCTCTATGAGCATAATAATGCCCAATATCTGGATATATTGTTAATTGCGGATAATGAGTTAAATCATAGTGGTACACCTATTTTTACACATGACAATCACCACTCTGCTTATCAGGATTTTATTGTGTTATTATCCCGTTATCCAACCGTAAACACTCATCCATCACATCAGTTTGATTCAACCCAATTACATCCCGATTTACCACTAACGTTACATTTAAATAAGCAAGTAGCCTAAGCATAAAGCGATAAAAAAACCGAGCTTACTGATATCTAGATCAGTCATGCTCGGTTTTCGAACAGAAAATAAATATTAATCAGCAAAGTTAGCCTTCAGCGGCTTCTCTTAAACGACGTTTAATATTGTTATATTCTGTTTTTACATAGTGCTCAGCTTGAGCTTGATCTTTAATTGACTCAACACAAACCGCACAATATTTATACTCAGGTGTTTTGGTTATTGGACTTAAGTTTTCTGCAACTAGTTCGTTACAAGCCCCAATCCACCATTGGTAAGTCATATATACCGCACCTTTATTTGGTCTATCACTGACCGCAGCACGAGTAATAACCTTACCTTGTCGAGAGCGTATCCAAACCAACTCTTGATCTTTAATTCCTAACTGTTTGGCATCTTCAGTGTTTAATTGAACATAACCGGGTTCATCAGCCAATGCAGCTAATGCTTTACAGTTACCTGTCATTGAACGACAAGAGTAATGTCCAACTTCACGAACCGTTGCCAATACCATTGGGAACTCATCAGAGAGTTGATCAATAGGTGGCGCCCACTCACAAGTATAGAATTGACCTTTACCATTAGGAGTATCGAACTTACCGCCTTCATAAAGATATTGTGTACCTGGGCTATCTTCTGTTGGGCAAGGCCATTGAATATACGCCAAATCAGCCATTTTTTCGTAAGTTGCACCATAATAAATCGGGCATAACTCACGCAACTCATCCCAAATTTCTTTGGTGTTGTTGTAATGCATTGGATAACCCATTGCTGTTGCCATTAAGCTGATTATTTGCCAGTCTGTTTTAACATCACCAACAGGCTCTACCGCTTTATAGAAACGCTGGAATCCACGGTCTGCTGATGTGTACACCCCTTCATGTTCACCCCATGATGTGGCAGGGAAAACAACATCAGCAATCGATGCTGTTTTGGTCATAAAGATATCTTGTACTATCAGTAAATCGAGTTTTTCAAAAGTTCTACGAATAGTGGCTAAATCTGGCTCAGTTTGTAGTGGATCTTCCCCCATCACATAGTGTGCTTTAATTAAACCATGGTCGATATTATGAGGAACTTCACTAAGCGCATAGCCTACTTCTTCAGGCATCGATTCAATGCCCCAAGCTTTGGCAAATTTTTCACGCGCTTTCGCATCAGTAACATACTGATAGCCCGGTAGCGTATTAGGTAGTGCTCCCATATCGCAAGCACCCTGTACGTTATTTTGACCACGAACAGGACCTACCCCAACATATTTCTTACCAAGATTACCGGTTAATAATGCTAAGCTAGTGAGTGAACGAACGGTTTCAACCCCTTGATAGAACTGTGTTACCCCCATTCCCCACAAGATTGTCGCCGTTTCCGCTTTGGCATACATACGCGCTGCTTCACGGATAATTTGTGCACTTAACCCCGTTGTTTTTTCTACCGACTCAGGGGTGTAACTTGCGACTAATTGGCAATACTCATCAAATTGCTCGGTATGATTTTCAATAAAGGATTTATCGTATAATTTTTCCTCTATGATCACATTGGCAATAGCATTTAGCAGTGCAATATTAGAACCATTTTTCAATGCTAAGTGTAAATCAGCCAAGCGAGCTGTTTCGATATAGCGTGGATCACATACAATAATTTTGGCACCCTTTTCTTTCGCCTTCACAATACGGCGAGCGACAATAGGATGCGAGTCTGCGGCATTATAACCGAAGACAAATAGACATTTGGTATCCTCAATCTCAACGATTGAGTTGCTCATAGCACCATTACCGACCGAACGCTGCAGACCTGCAACCGAAGGGCCGTGTCAGACACGAGCACAGCAGTCTATATTATTATTTCCGATAACCGCACGAGCAAATTTCTGCATAACGAAGTTAGCTTCATTACCAGGTCCTCGTGATGAACCGGTTGTCATAATAGCTTTAGCGCCATATTTCTCTTTGATAGCAAGTAGTTTGCTACTCGCAAACTCAATAGCTTCATCCCAAGAAACCGCTTCTAATTTTCCACCTCTTTCACGGCGGATCATAGGTGTTTTAAGGCGTGGAGTCAGTATCTTAGTATCATGGATAAAATCCCATCCATAATACCCTTTCAGACACAGCTCACCTTGGTTTGTTAAACCATTGGCTCCTTCAGCGCCAATGATTTTACCGTTTTCCACCTTCAGGTAGATTTTGCATCCTGAGGCGCAATACGGACAGACCGTGATGACTTTTTTCATCAACATTGCTCCTGTGTTCATCAACTTTCAGGTTAATACCCGATTCTCTCCTTTATCTATGCAGAGACTGTGCCAAATAAGCCATTATTTTAAATATTTTATAATTAGATGAAAAACAAAGAAAAATAACAGACAGTTATCAGTAATAAGATGAGTAAGAGACAAAAAGGAAACAATTATCGACACTAATGACGATTTTTCTGTCGACGATGAGCAAGCAGTAATAGCAAAGATTAATCGGTCTAATTAACACGATTTTCTCTATGTATTCTTCTCATCAATAAAATTATTATTTTTCAATAAATACAATTAGTTATTTTTATTTAACAACTAAACACATCATTATTTGATGACAATATGATAATTTGACTTGCTATATTCTTATTTAGGTAAATTTTTAAGAATTAATATTTTGAATAACAATTTATTCGCAAGAAAAAAGGTGAAAAACAATAAAAAAAAAGCCCATAATACTGAACCTGAAAACAACAATGCGGTCTTAAAGACCTCTACACCCCAAAAATTTGATAATAGCTCAACATGCAAAAATTAAAGTTTTTACGATTTTCAAAAGAAAAAGTTTCTCTTTTTTTAGCTGTCTATATTGGTTTATTTCTTAATCTTTCCGTTTACATTGGCCGTTATGGCACACAGAATTCTCACAACTCCCTCATTGAAAGTTTATATATACTGGGTGAAGTTGCAGTAAACATTGCCTTTACTTTCTTCTTATTACGACTTATTTCTTTTTGTGGCACACTATTTTTTAAAATAGTCGCTTCTTTTATTCTGCTCATTAGTGTTTGTGCTAGTTACTATATCTCTTTCTTTGATGTAGTTATTGGCTATGGCATTATTATTTCTACGCTCACCACAGATATCGATTTATCAAAAGAGCTGATTAGCCCTAATGTGATTATTTGGATTATTGGGTTATCTATTTTACCCCTAGCGCTAACTTGGTTATGTAAGAAACCAGAAAAAAATATAACTCAGCAGCAAAAGAAAAAAATCTGGATCAAAAATACGGTCAAAATGCTCGTAATTGCTCTTGCGGTATTTGCCTATCTAAAAACCTTAGATTCGAAACAAAAAGCCTATGAAATCAAGAATAACTTAGATTTGCCAAGCTACAGCGGTGGTTTAAGTTACGCCTATTTACCGACCAACTGGATTATTCCTTTATTTCAATATGCGATAACACAGTACGACGATCACTTTAATAGCCAGAATATCTTTGATCCTGCGGATAACTTTACTTATATCCCGTCAAAAGCCAATGAAGATGTCTATGTGGTCTTTATTATTGGCGAGACAGCAAGGTGGGATCATATGGGGCTATTCGGTTATGAAAGACAAACCAATCCCCTATTAAGCCAAGAAAAAAATCTGATTGCTCTGAAAGGTATCTCTTGCGATACAGCAACAAAACTTTCGCTAAAATGTATGTTTGTGCGTGAAAACGGTACAGAAAATAACGATCAGCGAACGTTAAAAGAGAACAATATTTTCTCAGTATTACATCAGCTAGGAATGACATCAGAACTCTTTTCAATGCAAAGTGAGCTTTGGTTTTACAATAAGCTTGATTTAGATAACTATGCCATGAAAGAGATGATGACCGCCAAAAATAGTAATTTTGGCAAAGAATTAGATGATACTTTGCTTATTAACGAAGTCGCAGATTCCGTTGCTCACTATTCTAAAGGTAACCACTTAGTGATTTTACACACTAAAGGTTCACACTTTATGTACTCGCAACGTTACCCAAACGCATTTAAAAAATACCAACCTGAATGCTTAAACGTTGACGATGAGTGCACCAAAGAGCAGCTAATCAATGCTTATGATAACTCTATTCTTTATACTGATTACTTTATTGATGGTGTACTTAATACCCTGCGTGATAAAAAAGCCATTGTGTTTTATACCTCAGATCACGGCGAGTCAATTTCAGAAAAAGGTGGCTTACACGGCACACCAAAAGAAATTGCACCACCAGAACAATTTAAAGTGCCTTTCTTAGTGTGGATGTCAGATAGCTATTTAGCTGAGCCTGAAAATAAACAGTTATTTGATAATCTCAAACGAAATCAAGATAATAACCGGACTTTCTATCATCATAATATTTTTGACTCGATATTAGGCTGTCTAGGTTACTCATCACCCGATGGTGGGATTAATAATCAAAATAATCTCTGTTTTGGTGACATAGCTAGCAAAGCACAGTAACTCGAGTCTAATCAATAAAAACCCCATGTTTAAGATTAAGCATGGGGTTTTTACTCGCTGAGATTAAAATAATGGCTTATTTAAAGTCAGCATCTGTATACAGGTGTGTTGCTTGAATTTCTTTGACGTTTCTTGCACCACCTAACATCATATTAATTCTTAACTCTTTATTTAATTGCTCGATAACTGAATTTACACCTTCAGCACCGCCTAAATTTAATCCATAAAGAATTGGACGCCCTACAGCAACAACGTCTGCACCACTCGCTAACGCTTTAAAGACATGTGAGCCACGACGAACTCCACTATCGAAAACGATAGGAACACGTTTGTTCACGACTTTGGCAATGGCTGGCAATACATCAATGGTTGCTGGTGCACTATCTAACTGACGACCACCATGATTAGACACCCAAATCGCATCAGCACCCGCTTTAATTGCAGTATCGGCATCTTCAGGTGATTCAATACCTTTCACAATGACTGGTAAACCTGACATCTTTTTCACATATTGAATATCCGCAGGAGTAAATGCTTGTTTAGCTTGAGCATAGATCTCACTAATACCCGAACCTTTACCTGTTTTTGATTTATCATCACTGATTTTGGCGAATGCTTCCAAATTGGCAAAACCTAATGGGAATTGAAAACTATTTTTAATATCATCTTCACGATATCCCCCCACAGGAGAATCAACCGTTAAAATAATACCTTTCGCGCCATACTGTTTTGCTTGCGATAAAATATACTGATTAAACGCGTCGTTTTTACTCATATATAGCTGAAAAAAGAACGGATAACCCGGTTGTGCTTGCGCGACTTCTTTAATGGTTTTATTACCATAAGTACTTAATGAGAAAATAGAGCCCGCTTTCGCCATACCTTTTGCTGTGGCAACTTCGCCTTGTTGATGAGCAAGCCCTTGGGCTGCCATCGGTGCCTGAATAATAGGCGTATCTAATTTAATACCTAAAAATTCTGTTTTTAAATTCAGATCGGAAAATTCAATCCCTTGTAATGCACGAGGCATAATATATTTTTTATTAAATGCATTTGTATTAGAACGCAAGTTATTTTCGTCTTCAGCACCACCACGAATATAACCGAAAGCGCCTTTATCCATATTTTCTTTTACTTGATTTTCAAGAGCATCTAAATTAACTATTTTGATTGGATGTTCTGCGGTACTCGCTTTATATTCAGTCGCTTGCACAACTCCCACACTTAATGCCATAGCAATTGCAGTCGTTTTTAACAATGTATGTTTCATTATCTCCCCCTATGTAGGAATTAATGGATTATATTTATAGTTTAAGAAACAACGCTCAGATTATAAGAATAAATATAAACTCTATTTTTATAGAAACTTAAAATAATCGTTCTGATTTTTTAATA
>NZ_CAWQOK010000136.1:0-28237 GCF_963896075.1 Proteus sp. G4415 | reverse complement strand
TAGAAAAATTTATATTTTATAGGTGTCGAATGAGCCGGATACCAATAAAAAAAGCTAATTTAGGCTTTAATGTATCGAACAAGTTACCAGTATAAGTAATAAAAAACTCT
The DNA here is from genome assembly GCF_963896075.1 of Proteus sp. G4415. NCBI lineage: Bacteria > Pseudomonadati > Pseudomonadota > Gammaproteobacteria > Enterobacterales > Morganellaceae > Proteus > Proteus sp. G4415. The sequence goes on along the minus strand of NZ_CAWQOK010000136.1, from coordinate 28,127 downwards.
ATTTTTACTATCTAAAATCATCTTGATAACAATAACAATAAATTAATTACATTGATAAAAGTCAAAAAACAAGACAAATAATAACTAGTTAGTAACAAAAATAGATTTTTTTTATATTTGTCACACAATTGATTTTATTCTATTACATCTTTCTAAATTTTTCCTACAATAGCCCACAACCTAACCTGACAATAGTTTAAGTAACGAATGCTTATATTATTTCTTTAGGTAACTATCTTTTTTTCTTTATGATTTATCGTTTCAGCAAAATAGAAAACCATCAAACTAAGTGCCCTACACAAAACATAAATGACGAATGAATAGGTTTGCCGGTGCAGTGATAAACGATAAAAAATTGCAAACTTAAGGATAAAAATAATTATGTCAGACTATCTATCATTTTTACTGGGAATTGTTCCTTTAGCCGTTCTGATTTTTATGATTTTAAAAATGAAATCGGCCGTTCATCACGCTGTCCTCGTTTCGCTAATTATCACTGTGGCTCTCGCTATTTTTCATTGGAATAACACCCTACAATTTGCCTCTGTATCTGTACTTTATGGTGCGGTAAAGGGATTATGGCCGATTATTATCGTTATTCTGGCGGCTATTTACAGCTATAACCTAATGCTAAAAACAGGAGGAATGGAGGTATTAAAAGACGTATTAGCGGGGATCAGCGATGATAAACGCGTACAAGTTTTACTTATCTCTTGGTGTTTTGGCGGTTTTTTAGAAGCAGTTGCAGGTTATGGTACAGCAGTTGCTATTCCTATCGGTATTTTAATCGCACTAGGTTTTGATCCCTTTAAAGCAGCTGTCGCTTCACTAGTCGCAAATACGGTACCTACCGCATTTGGTGCCGTTGGTATTCCAGTGTCTATTTTGGCACAAAATACCGGCCTTGATGTATTGGTGTTAAGTAAAACCATTATTATCCAACTTGGTTTATTCAATATTCTATTACCTTTTGTCATTGTTGCTATTGCTGGTGGTGGTATTAAAGCCATTAAAGGTGTCGGCTTTATTACTTTAATGTGTGGGATCAGCACCTTAATCCCTCAATATATTGTCGCAGCTAATTTAGGTGCAGAATTACCTGCCTTTGCAGGAAGTCTAGTCAGTCTGATTGTGGTTATTTTCTTGGCTAAACGCATGAAAACAGGCCATGATAAAAGTAAACAGCCAACAAAACACTCAGCTAAAGAGCTATTAGTCGCTAGCTCTATCTATCTGTTTACTTTTATTTTTATCTTAGCCTGCTCTCCGCTATTCCCTACAATCCAAACCGCAGTAGGAACTATTGCAACTAAAATTCCTTTTGTATTAAGTGATACTCAAACTGAATATCAAACTATTGCTTGGTTAAGTACGCCTGGGGTATTGATTATTTTAGCGAGTTTTGTTGGTGGCACTATTCAAGGTGCAAGCCTTTCAACGCTCTTTTCTGTATTAGTAAAAACCACAATTCAATTAAAGAACTCCATTATTGCCATTATGGCTATTGTTGCGATGGCAACGGTAATGGATTTCAGTGGCATGATTGGTAGCATTGCGGAAACATTAGTTAACTTTACTGGCGCTGGATTTATCTTTATTGCCCCAGTCATTGGTGCACTAGGAACGTTTGTAACCGGAAGCGATACAAACTCTAACGTACTATTTGGCAAGCTTCAAACCAGTGCAGCGGCAAAACTCCATGTTGATCCCTTTATTCTCGCAGCGGCTAATACCTCTGGGGCGACTGGCGGTAAGATGATTTCACCACAAAGCATCGCGATCGCCGTTTCGGCGACCAAAATGGATGGGCAAAGCAGTGCCATTATGCGAGAAACATTAAAATATTGTATTGCCTATATCATCATTCTAGGTGCCAAAATCGGCATTATTTATCACCTAATGAATTAACTATACAAGATAAGTGATGGCTTATCTTGGCTATCACCTATCGCTTTGACATAACGAAAATAAAGAAAAATAACCAATAAGAATTTTATCTTAAATAAAAATGACAACATCTGAGCGATGTTTTGGAGTTCGGTGAATGAAAGTTAATTTTTATGCAACCTGTCTTGGTGATGTGCTAAAAGCAGATTCGGCACGAGATACCGTATTATTGCTCGAAAAATTAGGTTGCGAAGTATTATTTCAAGAGCGCCAGGGTTGCTGTGGTCAGCCAGCACTTAATAGCGGTTATGTTAATGATGCAAAACCCGCAATGAAATCATTAATTGAGACATTAGAAGTTAATGATTATCCGATTATTTCCCCTGCAGGCTCTTGCACTTATGCGATTAAAGGCTATCCCAGCTATCTTGCCGATGAGCCTCAATGGGCGCAGCGAGCCCAAGGTGTGGCCGATCGTTTAATTGATCTTACCAGCTTTATCGTCAACACCTTAGGTGTGGTTGATGTTGGCGCCCGCCTTGCGGGTAAAGCGGTTTATCACCCCTCTTGTAGTTTAACGCGAAAGTTAGGGGTTGTTAGTGAACCTTTAACCTTATTAAGACATGTTGAAGGACTCGAAATGTTACCTTTCGCCAATTCAGAAACTTGTTGTGGTTTTGGCGGCACCTTCTCAGTAAAAATGTCAGAAATTTCCGGTGAAATGGTCACTGAAAAAGTAAAACATATCATGGAAGTCAGCCCTGATTACGTCATTGGTGCAGATACCAGTTGTTTAATTAATATTCAAGGCCGTTTAAGTCGTGAAAAGCGTCCTGTCAAAGTGCTGCATATTGCACAAGTTTTAATGAGTCAATAAGGGGGCTGCAATGTCTATTAAAACCAGTAATATCGATTTTAGACCACGCTTAGCGCATGAAATGAATGATACCATTATGCGTAACGCCGTTGTTATGGCACAAGAGCGCATTGGAGCCAATCGCCAAATAATGGTAAAAGAGTTAGGTGATTGGGAAGCGTGGCGTGATCGCGCAGAACAAATCCGTAACCATGTTCTTGAAAACTTAGACGCTTATCTTTATCAATTATCAGAAAAAGTGACTGAAAACGGCGGTCATGTCTATTTTGCCAAAACGGCAGAAGATGCGACACGCTATATTTGTAACGTTGCCAAACAGAAAAATGCCAAGAAAATCGTTAAATCAAAATCGATGGTAACCGAAGAAATCGGTATGAACAAAGCCTTACAAAATGAAGGTATTGAGATTATCGAAACCGACCTTGGTGAATATATTCTGCAACTGGATAACGATCCCCCTTCTCATATTGTTGTACCGGCGATCCATAAAGATCGCTACCAAATACGTAAAGTGCTAAATGAAAAATTAGGTTATCAAGGTAGTGAAACCCCTGAAGATATGACCCTTTTTATCAGGCAACGTATTCGACAAGATTTTCTTTCTGCTGATATTGGAGTCACAGGTTGTAACTTTGCGGTTGCAGAAACGGGCTCTGTCTGTTTAGTAACTAACGAAGGTAATGCACGGATGACGACCACATTACCTAAAACCCATATTGCCGTTATGGGGATGGAACGTGTTGCGCCTACTTTTGAAGAAGTCGATCCACTGATCACGATGTTATGTCGTAGTGCGGTTGGCTCACGCCTAACCAGTTATAACACTTGGGTAACTGGACCTCGTGAAGCGGGTAATGTTGATGGCCCTGAAGAATTTCATTTAGTGATTGTCGATAATGGTCGCTCTGAAATTTTAGGCTCACAATTTAAAGATATTCTACGCTGTATCCGTTGTGGAGCCTGTCTAAACACCTGTCCTGCTTATCGTAATATCGGTGGTCATGCTTATGGCTCTATTTATCCCGGCCCTATCGGTGCGGTTATTTCGCCACTCTTAGGAGGCTATAAAGATTTTCATGACTTACCTTACGCCTGCTCATTATGCAATGCATGTAATGTGGTCTGTCCGGTCAAAATCCCTTTAGCACAATTGATCCTTAAACATCGTCGAGTCATGGCGGAAAGTGGTTTAACACCAAAAGCTGAGCGTCGTGTAACCGGTATGTTTAATTACATTAATGCGCACCCCACGCTTTGGAAAGTTGGCATGAATGTAGGGGCTAAGATGGCGGGCTTGATGATCAAAAATGGCTCAACTCCAATCAAGATTAGTGTACTCAATGATTGGATGGCATCACGTGCTCTCCCAAAACCCGATGGTTATAGTTTCCGTAGTTGGTTTAAGCGCCACAAAGCAGAAGGAAAAAAATAATATGTTAAACGAACAAAATCGTGCTGAGTTTCTGCAAACTATTGCTCAAAAATTAGGACGTGAGGTGACGCATACGCCAAAACCACAAGATCCCCCTATTAATAATTTAGCTAAAACACGCTTAACAAATTTAACCCAAGATGAATTATGCAAAGAATTTACTGATTTTGCACAAACCCAGCAAGTAAGATGCGTTATCACTAAACCAGAACAAGTGATAAATAGCTTAATAGCGCTTTGTGAAAGCTATGATTGTCAAGGTTCAGTGATAATAAGTGGTGATGAGCGCTTAAATGCACTTGGTGTAACACAAGCTATTAGTGAAAAATATGAAACTTATATTTGGGATCCTAAACTCGGTCATGAAAATATTATTCATGCTGAGCGCTCTCAAATAGGGATTGTCTTTGCGGAAGCGGGATTAACAGAATCTGGCGGGATTGTGCTGTTTTCTTCTCCGGAAAAAGGGCGTTCTGTCAGCCTGTTACCTGAAACCTCGATTGTTATTTTACGCAAAAGTGACATTTTACCGCGAGTGGCTCAACTTGCAGAGCGTTTACACAAAATGGCACAAGATGGGATCAGAATGCCTTCATGTATCAATTTAATTGGTGGTGCAAGCTCAACGGCTGATATTGAATTAATCAAAGTATGGGGAGTTCATGGCCCAGTTCATGCCGCTTATCTTATTATTGAAGATTGTTAGTTTAAACGAAACAATATAAAAACGATAACCAAATAACTTAACGTCATGGTCAACGGATTGACCCAAATACAAAACACCTTTTATACAGGTGTTTTGTATTTATGGCTTAATTAGTGAGTAATAATTTAGCTCGCCATTGATTTAATTTTATTTCACAAGCCAGCAGTACTTCATCAGCACCATTGCCCCCCATCATTAAAGCAGATTGACGTTGGCATTCACTACTTCTAAAAAGAATAAACTGCTCTTGTGAACTGACTAATGCATCAATAGCACTTTTAGCCGCGATAGAGTCACTATCTTCAAGGTCGCCTTTGCTTTTATTATAGATAACATTCAACTGCTCTTCAGATAATCTTAGTTCATCTAATAGACAAGCTTTAATGGTTGTTTGGCTTGCATCTGTTGACAACTCATAACATTTGGTCAGGGGATCGTGATTTACTTGAGCAAAGGAGGAAAAAGAGAGCAAACTCATTGTGAGTAAACTGTAAGAAATTAAAAGCGTACCTATCTTCACGTTGGCTCCCAATAATAAATTTTTTACTAAATTTGACTGTCAAATATAAGGTATTAAAGAATTAACACCACATCTATTAGTGCGAAAACACAAATTTAGGATATGTCGCATTAAGTGTAGAAAATAAATCTTAATAAGAAGTAAAACTATAATTAATAAGTCTTTAAATCTATCTATTTTATTAGTATTTTTTATAAAAAAAGGTGTTTTAATAATAATCTTAGTAAGCGTTATATTTATCTACTGAGAGGATAATATACAAAAAATCAGGTTTAGTGTTTTTTCTCGATTTAAGTCAATTTTTTTTGATCCTCTGAAGTTCTATTTTTAGCAATAGAAGCAAAAAAATAGACTTTTTTTACTTGATGTCAATAGCAAAACAAAGCGTTTTGCAGTAATCTCATCGCTGATTTTTTGCTACTTTCTCCCTTTAAAACCTCTGGTGGTATGACAAATATGTTGTATAAATTTACCCCCATTATTCTGCTGATAATTTCCAATATCTTTATGACTTTTGCTTGGTATGGCCATTTAAAATATGGTAACAAGCCGTTAATTATAGTGATCTTACTCAGTTGGTTAATCGCTTTTGTTGAATACTGTTTTGCAGTTCCTGCAAACCGTATCGGCCACAACTATTACAGCGCAGCCGAATTAAAAACCATTCAAGAAGTCATCACACTAACCATTTTTGCTGTTTTTTCGGTGACTTATTTAGGTGAAAGTTTCACACTTAACCACTTTATCGGTTTTATTTTAATTGGTGCGGGTGCGCTATTTATTTTTAAGGGGCCATTTTAAAGAATAAAAAATAGTTGCTGATAAAATAAATGAAAATTTTCAAAACCTCATTTCGAAATGAGGTTTTTTGTTTTGTAGAGCCCCGCCTCATCCGAACAAAAAACAATCAAAATAATTGATTGCAATTATTAAGCACTAACCAGTAATTCACGGCAAGATTAAGTTATATCATTCAATAAATTATCACATCCCATATTATGCACTGCATTAGTAGAAATTTGACTACAAAAAGCAAATATTGCTCTTGAAAAAATATTTTCATTCAGCGCATAATAGCTAGCTAAGAGAGGCATTGTTTCTCTTTCTTTCTTTGTTGCTTCTCTTAAGTGAAAACGATTTTCAAAAACTTCTTATATTACTTTAAGGTCAGATAAAACGGTATCTGGTATGAGCAAACATTCTAACGATTTTATTTATATGCAGGATAATCCCTGTATGCATTGTGGTGCATGTTGCGCCTATTTTAGAGTCTCTTTCTATTGGGCTGAAATGAAAAGTGGTGGTGGTGTTGTTCCTGACGAATTTACCGAACCCTTAACCCCTTTTCTATCATGTATGAAAGGAACTAATGAGAAACAACCACGCTGTGAAAAATTGATTGGTGAAGTTGGTGAATGCGTGAGTTGTGCAATTTATGAACAGAGACCATCCCCTTGCCGTGAGTTTGAACAATCTTGGGCTAATGGCGTAAAAAATGAAGCTTGCGATCGGGCAAGAGCCGCTTTTGGGCTTCCTCCTCTTCCTAATATTTCTCTACCGCATTCTGCGTAGAACATCAGAGGGGCTAGCCCCTCCTGAGTCTCTTTGATCACAATTTTGCACTTCTTTGCATAAAATAAAGAATTTTCACCAAAAATAGCATTATAAAATAATAGGTTAGTTTGACTTTATTTATAAATCATCTAGTATAGAGAGTAATCAATTAATAACGTGTATTTAGTGAGGTTTTTTATTTAAAAATAGCAATAAATTAGGAGGTCACTATGATCAGTAGCTCATTTTTCATTCTTTTCCTTTCCCTTATTTGTTCCGTTGCCGTTGTCAGTATGTTACTCGGTGGCTTAGAGGACTAATTATGAATATTTCTGATGAAAATATTCTCCCCCAGAAATAGACGCCCATACCAAAATAATTATTTTTAGTATGGGCGTCTATTAATATTATATTAATTAACTTTCTTTTTATTTTGCTATTACTCGTTATTAGTAAATATTTTTATATTCTATTTAAATCTAATTTTAATAACTGTAATGACCGGTTATTTTCCACGAAAATAAAACATCTTCAGCGACTTGTCCAAAACCAATATTATGCATCACTAAATAGCGCTGATTATCACTGCTTTTCTTGTCTATGACGAGACCAATATGAGGACGCCCATTATCTAAGCGCCAGCTAACAATATCACCAGGCAAGTAGTCTGACGCCTCTTTGCTAATAGGTTTCACCTTTCCCTTACGCGAGAAAAAAACTTCCAAATTGGGTACTCTGCGGTGATCAATATTAGTATCAGGTCGACTAAGTCCCCAGATACGTTTACTAGGGTAAAGTGCAAAATTGGCTTTGATATCTTCATGTAACAATTTTTGTAAATCAATGCCAATTCCTCGGTAACTACGAATAATCACATCACTACACACCCCATAATGAGCAGGCACATCACCATTAGGATAATTAATTTTACGGTAGGCTGGATCATAAATAACGGCTCTAGGTAGATCCGTTGCATAAGCCACCAGCTGTTTATTTTGTATCGGTGTTATCGCTTGGGAAACAGAAATGGGTAAGATAATCAGAGAGAGAAAGCTAAATATGAATATTTTCAAAGAATTATTTCCATGTTGTATCAATCGATGATAATTAAAATCATCTTTATTTAATGACTTTATCATTTGCTAAATAGTGGGGTAAAAATATGAGAAGGATCTTAATTAGCCATCACGCATCAATAAAAAAAACCGAGTTACTCTTAAAAGCAACTCGGTTGATATCAAAGAATGAAAGTGTTTAACGCAATTAGTTAAGCACAATATGGCTTTTGCGTCGTAAACTGGCAAATAACATATATACAGCTGTCGCTAATAACACGACAAAGAAAAAGTTCATAATGCCGTTACTTGCTTGTGACATAAACATACCTGCGCCTAATGGCCCCATTGCTGAACCCACGCTGTAACTTAATAACATCACCTGAGTAATTGCCACAATATAGCTCGCATTAACATGATCACAAGCTAATGTGATAGCAATAGGATAAAGTGCAAAAGATGACATTCCTAATAAAGCTAATGCAATAATTAACACCACATAGTCATTAGACAGATAAGTCATGCCCATCGCAAATACCCCAACTAAGCACATCATGGCTAATAATAGGGTTTTACTCATCATCACCGACAATTTGCTAATAATAGGCTGAACAACCATACCACCTAAAATAATTGCTGCCATCAACACCCCAATTTGGTCGGTGTTAAATTGTCCTTGATTTAAAGCCAATGGCATCATGCCATAAATACTCCCCATCACAACGCCAGAAACCATACAACCTACTAAAGAAGCTTTATTCAGCCGGCTAATCTGTTTAAGTGACAAACTTTTATGCTCGTGGCATTGGGGTTGTCCTTGTTTAAAAAACAAAGGAGGTAACACTGCAATTAATAGCAATGCCAATACCGCGATAAAAGGAATTGCCCCTTGCGTACCAATGGCACCAATAGCAAGCTGACCTAATGTTGTGCCACCATAAAGTGATGTCATATAAAAGCCCAAGCGTTTAGCTCGCTCTTTAGGATTATCACCAATTAATAACCATGATTCGACTACAACAAAGATACCCGCAACCGCCATACCACCGAAAAAGCGAGATACTAGCCATACCGATAAATAAGGTAACAGTGGCAAAATACTCACGGTGAATGCTAACAACAATAAAAACAGCACAAAAGAGAGCCTATGCCCTATTTTTGCAATAATAGGTTCGATCATCACTGAACCTATAAGTAATCCAATAAAGTAAATGCTTGCTAACCAGCTAGCATAAAAAGTATCAATACCAAAACTATCCATAGATAGTGGAATTAAACTCATTAAATAGCCTGATGCGATAGCAAATACCGTTAAACCCGCGACAGGTACTAATGTACTGTCACCTTTGCGTACCAAAGTAGTGTTCTGTTTCACTACCCTCGTCTCCACAATCAAAACGGTTAATCATGCGCTGTTTTCTCGAAGCCAGACATTGGCACTCCTTTCATCTAGAAAAGATGAAAGCAATAGTGATGAAAACAGTGGGTGGCGTCCCTAAGTTAGGGGTGCGTGAATATAGCTCGTTACTAAAAATAAATAAAATTATAAAATCTAATGCTAGCGAGTAATTTTATTTATCCTATCCGTTATTATCGTCCTTTCACGGTAAAAAAGTAGTCCTTGGCGCAAATTATTTTTTAAAATTGAGAATAATCTATAACCTTTGTGATAACAGCGCACAGAGCAGAATAGCGGCTATTTTATTAAATAAAACAGCCGTTAATAACAACGCTTATTCTGTACTTTGTTCTAAAGCGGTTTTGATTGCATCAGGGATTGAACTGCCATGTCCTTTCCCCGTAAAGAGGTAAAATTGGCATGTTTTGCCGGCATCAGTAAGATAATCACAGAGTTGTCGAGGAGTAAGCCAGCTACTACGCGTTTGATAGCGCAAGCGTTGCTCTTCGCTCATTTGAGAAAAATCAGGGGTTTCTTCTAATTCACCTAATGTAATGGTCACCGCAACATTATTGGGGATCTGTTGCCATTTATCTTGAGTGATCCACTCACCTTTTCCCCACCAAAGAGATGGGCTAGCAGCAATATAGCGTTGAAAAGCGTCTGGATGGTTAAATAATACATATAGCGTAAACACGCCACCAAAGGAGTGTCCAAATAGTGATTGCTCAGTAATAGTGATGTTTTCTTGCGCCATCTGTGCTAGTACATAGGGTTTTAATTGGCTTACCATAAACTGATAAAACTGTTCAACATTACCGCCTTTGGCAAAGGCTTCGCCATGTACTCTTGGGGTATAGTCGTGAGTTCTTTCCGCTATAAAATAGGCCTTTTCACCTACATAGCCTAGGCTTGCAATAACAGGTAATGGCTTTTTCGCTTGCGCTAGTGCTTCATTCACAATAAGTGGAAATTGTGCATTTCCATCAACACTATACAGCACTGTTGTCTTAGGCGTATTTTTGGGGATCGCAAGAAAAAAGCGATACTGCTTTCCTTGATGCTCAACCTCTTTTTCCATAATGTGATAATAGGTTGATACTTGTGGTGTGAGTTGAGGAACTTGTTGATTAGGTCTTGCTTGCACAATAGAAGATAACATTATCATTCCACATAACATTAGTATTCTCATCAATCAGATACTCTGTAAGTTATTATCAAATGATGGCAGTAAGCCCCATAATAAATGAGGCTTACCTTTACTGGGATAGATTAAAAACTATATTTGATATTTGCCCAATAACGACGGCCTTCATCAACGACCCAGTTCCCCCCTTTATCGTTGACCGCAGGACCCGTTTCATCGGTAATATTCAATACGGCTAAATTTAGCATGGTATTTTTATTAAAGTTATAGGTCATTCCTAAATCAAAGGTTGTATAACCACTACGATAACGAGCGCCAGTATAACCATTTCGTTGAGCCGCCCAAATTTGCTTACCAGTATAGGCAGTATTGGCATAGAAACTGGTAGCTTCATCGTATTGCCAATCAACACGCGCATTGGCGCTATGTTTTGGTGTCATATCCAATGGATAACCTTTTAATGATTCACCAGAGCCTAATTTTTCGTCATCACTTTTACGCTTAGAGTTGATATAAGTGTAATTAGCACTTACTCGCCAGTTATCAGCGACAGGGAATGCAACCGCGGTTTCAATCCCTTTAATATTAGCTTTACCCACATTATCATATTGGTACAGTTTTAATCCGGTAATAGGATCGATTTCACCGGTATCGTAGTTGGTAAGCTTATCTTTAAATTCTGTATTAAAGAAGGTCACATTGGCGGTAAAACCATCACCATTATCATAACCAACACCAATTTCTTGGCTAACCGAAGTTTCAGGTTTTAAGTCACGATTACCATACATAATCGCTCGCCCTTTTTCCGTTGATGTACCATATTGAGGGCTAATTTCTCGTAAACTCGGGGCTTTAAAGGCCTTAGCAATCCCTCCTTTTATGGTAAATTCGTCGGTTAAATGGTAAACCGCGTATGCTCTTGGGTTCCAGTGCTTACCATAGTATTCATGATCATCAAGACGTATTCCCCCAGTTAGGGCTAAATTATCTGTGACACTAAATTCATCTTCTAAAAATAACGCTTTTTGATCAGCGGTGATCGTAGATTGTTTGACCTCTTTACCACCGACTGAAGATTCGTCTTTTAAACGTGCATATTGGTATTGACCACCAAAAGTCATCACATTATCAGGAAGGAATGCGGTAAATTTAGCATCGAAAACAGTATTAGTGATTTCAGGGCGGCGATCTTCATAATATTTGTAGCTATTTCCTGTCGCTTTATCTACACCTTCCGTCTTTTGAACACGCTTGGTTTGCTCTTGATAAACACTTAACTCAGAGTGCAAAATATCAAACTGATTTTTATAAGTTAATGCCCAATGGTTACGGTCATTATTCGTTTCTAGCATTTTGTTTTTATCAAGACGTCCACCACGATTGGTAAATTCGCTCATCGATTTACCCGGTGTTGTCGTGCGTTGTAGCGAATTGCGTCCAGCTTCTAATAAAATGGTTTGGTTATCTGTAGGAGTAAAAGCTAATTTGGCCGTAATATTTTTATTATCGTTACGCCCTTGCCCATACGTAATTTTATCTTCTGCACGTAAGTAGCTACTACCATAAAGTTGTAAACCTAATTTATCTTCAATTAATGGGCCGGAAAGATAAAAATCACCATTGATAGAATCTCCCGCGTCACGGTTATGTTGCAATGTTCCCCCCATGGAAACTGCACCATGCCACTCTTTAGTAACAGGCTTAGTAATAATATTAATCACACCGCCCATCGCATCTGAGCCATAGAGTGATGACATTGGCCCACGTATTACCTCGATCCGTTCAATGGCATCCGCAGGAGGAATAAATCCACCTTCATATCCACCACTCCCATTAGGGCGTGATTCACGACTATTTTGACGTCTGCCATCAACCAAAATCAGTGTGTATTCTCCGGGTAAGCCACGAATAGTAATTTCTTGTTTATTTGCATTACCATTCACACTGACGCCTTCAACCCCTTTTACGGCATCAGCAAGATCGTGTATCGGTTTTTTCTCTAATTGTTCTTTGTTGATTACCGTAATGCTAGCGGGTGCATCTGTTTGTTGCTGTGCAAACCCTGAGGCTGATACAACTAATCGTTCTACTTTATCTTCTTGTGCATGTAGTGAATAAGAAGTCATTAAAATACAGGCTGTTAAAGCACTTATTTTAAATTTCATAACAAATCCCTGAAGTCAAATAATGGTTATAGTAATGAGAATGATTAATATTATCTTAATCAATTGACTGTGAGAATAATTTTCTTTTGCAATTTAGTGATATTTTTTAATCTGCATCAAAGCAATTTAGAGCAACAAAGATAAGAAGATTTGAATAGGCATTGAAGTGACAAAAAAAGCAGAGCTATTGGCTCTGCTTTTTTTTGTAATACATTGATAAATAAAATTAATTACTAATTACCAAAATACAGCATAAAGCACACAGAGGATGATCATAATGATATAAGAAGCAATATTGAACCCACTTTGGGTTTTAAATGTTGCATCAGTTAATACAATCGCCCCTACGCTATCATCACTTTTCGTTGAGGTTAAGCTGACCAAACCAATAACAACCGCGGTGAAAATAAAGGTATACATCATTTGGTCAAGGAATGGCATTCCTAGTGGCATTAATTTTAGGAATAAAGCAAAAGGAATTGAGAGTACAACCCCTATAATTGCCCCTTTGGCATTAGTTTTCTTCCAAAATAGTCCTAACAAGAATACAGCTAAGATACCAGGACTCACTAAACCTGTGTACTCTTGGATATATTGGAATGCCTGATCAATGCCCCCTAACAGTGGCGCAATAAAGCAAGCAATAATCAATGCAATCACCGCACTAATACGTCCCACATTAACTAAGCGGGTTTCTGAGGATTTTGGCCCAATATATTCTTTATAAATATCCATCGTGAAAATAGTCGCGATAGAGTTAAGCATGGAAGCTAAAGAAGAAACGATAGCTGCTGCCAGTGCTGCAAACACAACCCCTTTAGCCCCAATAGGTAAGAATTGTGTTAACCAAGGATAGGCTTTATCCGCTTGCGCTAAGGTTGGGATATGCTCCTGTGCCATTGTTCCTAATCCTGCCATCAGCGTAGGATCGGTTGTGATAACAAAAGCTGCGATCCCCGGCACAACAACTAAAATAGGCACAATCAGTTTTAAGAAAGCGGCAAACACTAAACCTTTTTGCGCTTCATTAATAGATTTAGCAGCTAAAGCACGCTGAATAATGTATTGGTTAAAGCCCCAGTAATAGAGGTTAGCAACCCATAGCCCACCGATTAGCACAGCAATTCCTGGCAAATTCATAAATTGTGGGTTTTCTTTTGCTAAGATCATTTTAAAGTGATCTGGCGCGGCGGCTGTCATCTTACTTAAGCCTTCCATTATTCCTCCATCACCACCGATATAGCTAACAGCAAGTACGGTCGTGAAAAGTCCACCGAGGATCAGGAAGAAAACTTGTACAACATCCGTCCATGCAACCGCTGAAAGTCCACCGTAAAGCGAGTAGATAACCGCAAATAGTGCCAGACCAATAATGGCATACATCATCGGCACACCAAGAATGGTTTCTAACGCCAATGATCCTAAATACAATACAGATGTTAAGTTAACGAAAATAAAGAGTGCTAACCAGAATACGGCGAGGATCGTCTTTAAATTACGACTTTTAAAACGATTCTCAACAAATTCAGGAATGGTATAAATGCCTTTTTCAATAAAAATAGGTAAAAAGTATTTAGCAACAATGATTAACGTCAATGCTGCCATCCATTCATAAGATGCAATAGCAAGACCTATCGAAAATCCTGAGCCAGACATACCAATGAATTGCTCAGCTGAGATATTAGCAGCAATAAGAGAAGAACCAATCGCCCACCAAGGCAGTGTTTTACCCGCGAGGAAGTAATCCTTTGTTCCTTTTTTAGCTCCATCTTTTGAACGAGAAACCCATAATCCAAGGCTAATAATAATGATGACATAGAGGGCAAAGATTGCATAATCTATTGTGCTTAATCCAACACCTTCTGTATGCATAATATTTTCCTTTCAGACCCATAGAGAGAAGAGAATATTAATGTAAACGTTTCCACTTGCTTTTTCCGTTACTCCGTTCACAATTTTATCGCCTATGTTAAAAATCGGATCGATAAAGCACATAACAAACGATTACCTTAACTAATAAATCAACAAAATTCGCTGATTTCACTTTATGCTCTTTTAATTGAGAAAAAAGTCATCGCTAAAAATAAACAAAATAGAGAGAGTTTGATAACGATTACAAGAAATAACCAGATAATAATAAGAATATTTTTAAGCGATAAAACAGATAAAAAAGGCGCTTAAACAAACTGTTATAAACTTCTGAGCCTAGCATCAGAAGTTTGTAACATGTTTAAAGTATAATGGATGATTAAGAAAGATGGCTTAAATTATAAACGGAGTTGCGCTGAACCAGAGTGGGTGAGTAAATACGCTGCTTTTGGGTTAGGACTTCCCCTTGAGAAAGCTTTAACGCTAATGTTGCTGCTTGCTCTGCCATCATATGTATCGGATAACGTACCGTGGTTAGTCGAGGATGAATATAACGAGCGATAAGTACATCATCAAAGCCAATCACTGAAATTTTTTCAGGAACAGGGATCTCATTTTCATCAAGCACCGATAATGCCCCAGCAGCCATAAAGTCGTTATAGGTGACCACTGCTGTAAAATCTATCGACTTGGTTAATAGACGCATCATCGCTTGCTCTCCCCCTTCGCCTTCTGGCTCGCCATATTCAACATAGCTTTCAGGCAAACTAATATTATAAGCCGCTAAAGCAGCTTTATATCCCGCAAGCCTTTGGCTGGTATCTTCAATATGGTGAGTGGATGAGATATAGGCGATTTGAGTATGGCCTTGACGAATAAGGTGTTCGGTAGCAATCCATGCCCCTTTATAGTTATCTAAGGCGACACAACGTTCCGCAATTTCTGGGATAAAACGGTTAATTAATACCATGCTATTAACTTCATTGGCATAAGCTAACAACTCTTCATCAGAAAGTGCCTTAGAGTGGATCACTAAACCATCACAACGGCTGTTGATCAAGAGTTCAATAGATTGGCGTTCATCTTGCGCATCATGGTAACCATTACACACCAGAATATGTTTTCCCGCTTTTCTGGCAATATTATCGACCGCTTTGACCAAGGTCCCAAAAAAGGGATCGGATACGTCATGCACCAAAACACCTAATGTTTGGGTACTTTGACTGACCAGCGCTCGCGCAGCAGCATTGGGGCGATAACCTAATTTTTGCATTGCCGAATTGACAATCTCTATCGATGCTCGGCTCGCTTTTGGTGAGTTATTAATGACCCGAGATACCGTAGCAACAGAAACACCCGCTTCTTTTGCCACATCCTTGATAGTTGCCATATCCACCTCATAAATAACTCTTATTCTGCATTAAAAACCTTGTGTCATTAATCGATGGCTAAGAAAAAGAGTAAGTTATAAAACAAGTGGCATGATTATCAGTGAAGATAAGAAATTTAAAAAGTAAAATGATCAAATAAACAGTAAAAAAGGAAAGCGTTTACACTTTCCTTTATCTATTACTGATAAAATTTATATATTGTTTGGCTATGCCACGGAGTATTTGCAGCTAAAATACCTTGGTTCTCACCCCATTCAGGATGATTCGGCCCATCAGGAAAATATTGTGTCTCTAAAGCCAGCCCCGAATAATTACCATAACGACGAGTTTTTCCTTTACTCTGTGCCAAAAAATTTCCTGTATAAAACTGTATAGAAGGCATGGTAGTAAAAACATCCATTTTAAGCTCACCTTCAGGGGCAATAACTGTGGCAATCGATGCTTTATCTGCTATTTTTTGTTTGTCTAAAATAAACGCATGATCATAGCCATTAGCGGCTTTTTGACATTCATCTCGCATAAAATCGATGCCGATACGTTTTAATTGGCGAAAATCGAACCCCGTCCCAGTCACATCGACAATTTCCCCTGTAGGAATATTACCCGCGCCATTTTTTAAGTAGTGAGAAGCGTGGATAACTAAATCATGTTCAAGAGCCGTTCGCTGAGTATGCTCCCCAGCTAAATTAAAATAGGCATGATTAGTTAAACTCAGCGCTGTCGTTTTATCACTAATAGCCTGATAATTGATATGAACTTCATTATCATCCGTTAATGTATATGTCACACTGGCTTCGACGGTACCGGGAAATCCTTGTTCGCCATCTGCAGATAGCAAGCTTAAAGTGACCGACTGTGTGGATTGCGCCACAATAGTCCAGCGACGATGGCTAAAATTTTGTTTACCACCATGTAGCGTATTGTTGCCTTCATTAGCAACAAGGCGATACTCAGTTCCGGCGATGGTGAATTTAGCCCCTGCAATACGATTAGCAAAACGCCCTACCGTTGCGCCAAAATAGGCCGTTTGCTGTTGATGGGCTTTCATATCTGCAGATCCTAAAAGCACATCGCGACGATAGCCATTCACAGGGACAATACAACTTAACCATGTTGCACCAATATCCATAATGGAGATAGACATACCAAAACGGTTTGTCAAAATCACGACTTGAGCAGGCAAACCATCAAAAGCGGCTTGTGTGGTCATCTGTTCAGGCTTAAAAAAACGGTTTTCATTTAATGCCATTAGTTATCTCCAGATAGCCCGCCCCTTGGCTTGCAGAGCAGACATAAATAGTTTCTTTTAAACCTGTTTGGGTTTTATATTGGGCTTCAACCGCTTGTGTCACTTTTGCAACTAAATCAGGAGTCACCAGCGCCACCACACAGCCGCCAAAACCTCCGCCAGTCATTCTAACGCCACCTTGCGAACCAATCACTGATTTAACAATTTCTACCAGTGTATCCACTTCGTTAACGGTTATTTCAAAGTCATCACGCATAGAGATATGTGATTGTGCCATCAACTCACTAAGTTTAGTAAGATCGCCTTGTTTTAACGCCTCAGCCGCTTGTAAAGTACGCTCATTTTCGGTGATCACATGACGAGCACGTCGATATACTTTATCATTCATCAGCGTTTTTTTCGCTTGCAATTGCGCTAAGGTCGCATCTCGTAATGCAGTAACATTTAATATTTTTGCCGCTTCCTCACACTGTTGACGACGCGTATTATATTCGCTATCGACTAACCCTCTTTTTTTATTTGAGTTAATGATCATCACTACCGCACTTTCTGGCATTTTTACCGCCGTAGTGGCTAATGAACGACAATCAATTAATAGTGCATGGCTCTCTTCACCACATGCAGAAATAAGCTGATCCATAATACCGCAATTGCATCCAACAAATTGGTTTTCTGCTCTTTGACCGTTAAGGGCAATTTCTTTTTGACTAATAGGAAGTTGATAAAGTGTTTTTACTGTTTGTCCTATAGCCACTTCTAATGCAGCTGAAGAGCTTAAGCCAGCCCCTTGAGGCACATTCCCTGTAATGGCAATATCCATACCCTGAAATACATATTTGGCTTGTTGTAAAAAATGAATAACGCCACGAATATAGTTAGCCCACATTTTATTAGGTAAAAACTCAATGGGATGTTCGAGAGAGAATTGATCTTGCGCATTCTGATAATCAACCGCAATCACACGAATAAGATTATCATCTCGTTTGGCGGCAGCAACTACCATTTGATAATCAATGGCACAAGGAAGAACAAAACCATCGTTATAATCAGTATGCTCACCAATCAGATTAACTCTGCCTGGAGCTTGAATAAAATGTGTTGGGGCATAACCAAAAATAGAGGTAAAAGAATGAGTCACATTATTAATCAGTGCCTGCATAATAAATCCTTAACTTAAAATTAAGTAATAACAACCTGTTACATCAATATAATAGTGATGCATCCTAGGCTAGGTAGTGATTTAAAAAGCGTCCGCCATCAACCCATTAAGCTAATTTTCTTGCTCTTTATAATGGATATCGCTTACTTGGCGTAAATTATAAGCAGCTTGCTCTGGCGTTAAGTCGCGTTGCGATTCAGCCAACATTTCATAACCCACCATAAATTTACGTACTGTCGCAGAGCGTAATAACGGCGGATAATACAGGGCATGTAATTGCCAATGCTCAATGCTTTCGCCCTCTTTAAAAGAAGGTGCAAAATGCCATCCCATTGAATAAGGAAATGAACAATGAAATAGATTATCGTAACGACTGGTTAATTTTTTTATTGCCAAGGCTAAATCATCACGTTGTTCAGCCGTTAATTCACTCATTCTGCGAATATGGCTTTTTGGTAATAGCATGGTTTCATAAGGCCATGATGCCCAATAAGGCACGACAGCTAACCAGTATTTAGTTTCAACCACGGTTCGACTACCGTCTTCAGATTCAGCTTTAACATAATCCATTAATAGATTACGGCCATATTGATTAAAATAGTCTTTTAATTGGCTATCTTTGCGTGCTAATTCATTAGGTAAAAAATCACTCGCCCATATTTGCCCATGAGGATGAGGTTGAGAGCAGCCCATTGTTTCACCTTTATTTTCAAATACTTGTACCCATAGATACTCTTTGCTTAGCACTTCTATTTGGTTATCCCAAGT
This sequence comes from Proteus sp. G4415, assembly GCF_963896075.1. Lineage (NCBI taxonomy): Bacteria > Pseudomonadati > Pseudomonadota > Gammaproteobacteria > Enterobacterales > Morganellaceae > Proteus > Proteus sp. G4415. The sequence goes on along the minus strand of NZ_CAWQOK010000136.1, from coordinate 8,949 downwards.
ATCAATGATTTTACGTAGGCTACTAATAGGTAATTCGGGAATAGTTTTACTATGATCGGGGGAAAAACAAACAACACGACTGATCCCTCTCACCGCTTGAGTCTGGAAGAGTGGATTATCGGATACCTCAACACTATATTGGTCTGTCAATAATGCAGAGTGATCGTTATTAAAAACATAAGTGCCTGTGTAATCAGGATTTTTATCACCCGAAACTCGGGTATTCCCTGGGCACAGATAACAATGTGGATCATAAGAGGGAAGTGTCGCTATCTGAGGTTTTTCATCTTTGCCATTCCATGGTCGTTTTGCTCTATGGGGTGAAACTAATATCCACTGCCCAGTCAAAGGGTTATAACGACGATGAGGATGCTCAACGGGATCAAAAATCAGTTTTGACATAATCTTCTCTCTTATTTATTAAAGATTATCTGATAGCGTTTTTATGATCTATTTCAGATAACCGTTAGGATTTTGTGATTGCCAACGCCAAGCATCGGCTGCCATATCATCAATAGAGCGAATGGCTTTCCAGTGTAAGTCTTTTTCTGCTTTGGCAGGACTTGACCAACATTGTGCGATATCTCCCGGGCGACGTGGCTGAATTTCATAAGGGATTGCTTTACCACTGGCTTTACGAAATGCTTCAATCATTTCAATCACACTGGTGCCATTCCCTGTACCTAGGTTATAGATATGTAACCCTGCTTTTTCTCCTAACGCATTTAAGGCGGCAATATGACCATCAGCTAAATCCATAACATGGATATAGTCACGTACACCAGTACCGTCTTTTGTTGGGTAATCATCACCAAATACCGCGACTTTTTCACGACGACCTATCGCAACTTGCGAGATATAAGGCGTTAAATTATTAGGAATACCCTTAGGATCTTCCCCCATAGTGCCAGATGGATGAGCACCTACTGGATTGAAGTAGCGCAGTAAACTGATAGACCAACTCTCATCTGCAATATAGAGATCAGACAAAATACGCTCGACCATATATTTACTGGTGCCATAAGGATTGGTAGTGCCACCAACAGGTGACTCTTCAGTAATAGGCACAGTTTGAGGATCACCATAAACCGTGGCTGATGAGCTGAAAATAATACTTTTTACGCCCGCATCACGCATACAACGAACTAACACCAAAGTACCGTTAACATTGTTGTCATAGTATTCGATGGGCTTTTCAACAGATTCACCTACCGCTTTTAATCCAGCGAAATGGATCACTGATTGAATAGAGTGCTGAGTAAAAATTGTGGCCAGTCGTTTTTCGTCACGAATATCCCCCTGATAAAACAGTGGGCGTTTTCCTGTTAATGCTTCAATTCGGTTAAGTACCTCTTCATTTGCATTACTGAGGTTATCCAAAATAATAGGCGTCATGCCTGCTTCTAACATTTGCACGCATGTATGACTACCGATATATCCCATTCCACCCGTAACTAAAATTTCCACATTCACCTCTTTTGATTTATTTCAAATGAAAAGCGTCAAGCGGTTTTGTTGATTGCCTCAGAGTTTAACAAGTTCAACAAACTAATTTCGTGATCAGACCGACATTTAGTGTAAACGTTTACACGCTTTTCTTATTCCTTAACTATTTAATAAAAACGACCTAATATAACCGTATTACAGCAAATTATTGTTAATAATCGTTATATAGTTATTTTAGAGAGAAGTGCCCTCTTCACCATAAAAGTAAACGATTACATTATACTGAATACTTTAATTATATGATAAAACTGATATTAATTGGTTTTTATCATACCTTATTAACATCCACGCTAATATGCTTTACAGTGAAATTAAGAGTAGCCTCAATAGATGAATTGAAGAGAAGAGAGTGTGATTTATATCTATTAGTTAATACCAATTAGGAGAACGCTATGAAACCCGTTGTAATACTTTATCAACCGCTTCCAGAAAAACTGCAACAAAAATTATCTGCCGTTGCTGAGGTAAAACAGTTTAACGCGCTCTCTCTCGATTGTGCCGATTTTAAAGCCACCCTCGCTCATGCTGAAGGATTGTTAGGTGCAGGCGGTAATATCGATAAACACTTTATTGAAAAAGCGCCAAAACTAAAAGCCGTATCAACGATTTCTGTCGGTTATGATAATGTGGATGTTGCCGCGCTCACTGAACGTCATATCAAATTGATGCATACACCTACGGTATTAACTGATACTGTCGCTGATACAATGATGGCGCTTGTTCTTGCCGTCTCTCGTCGTATTCCTGAACTAGCTGATAATATAAAACAAGGTTTATGGGTAAAAAGTATTACGCCGGATTGGTATGGTACTGATGTTCACCATAAAACCATGGGGATTATTGGTATGGGGCGTATCGGTAAAGCATTAGCACAACGCGCCCACTTCGGTTTTGATATGGATATTATTTACCATTCTCGTACTGAATATAACGATGTTAACCAGCATTTTAATGCTAAATTTTGTTCCCTAGAGATGCTTTTACAACAAGCCGATTTTGTCTGCATTACTTTACCGCTAACACCAGAAACTCATCATCTGTTAAGCGCAAAACAGTTTGCATTAATGAAAGCTGACGCCTATTTAATTAATGCCGGACGCGGTGCCGTGGTTGATGAAAAAGCATTAATTAACGCATTAGAACAGCAACAAATAGCTGGAGCCGGATTAGATGTGTTTGAGCAAGAGCCACTGCCAACCTCTTCACCACTTTTAACCATGAAAAATGTTGTCGCCTTACCCCATATTGGCTCTGCGACTAAAGAGACTCGCTATGCAATGGCTGAATGTGCCGTTGACAATCTGATTGCTGCATTAACCGATAATGTAAAAGAAAACTGTGTTAATTTTTAATTAAGCAAAGAATAAAAACAAAAAGGTAATAAATACAATTTATTACCTTTAAACTATCAAATAGTTAACGCTAAATTAAGCAGGATCGACGTGTATCATCACACTTAAAATCTGTGCATGCTGTTTAAGTACTCTATCATGGGCATTGACCACAATATCATGACTTTGATTGACCGTTAATTCGCCTTTAATTTCTAAATGGACATCAACTAATAAATAATCACCTGCACGACGGGTTTTTAAATCATGTACCCCTTGTACTCCTGGTGTGGTGATTAATGTATTGGTGATCTGTTCAAGTGTTTCTTCATCAGCGCCTCTATCCATGAGATCTTGCAAAGCTTGATAGGTAAAACGCCATCCCATACGGCCAACAAATAGCCCGACAATAAGTGCTGCTAGTGGATCAAAGAATTTAAATCCAGCAAGGCTACCAATGATCCCTATTGCAACCACTAAAGAAGAGGCGGCATCTGAGCGCGCATGCCAAGCATTGGCCACTAACATGCTAGAATCGACTTTTTTGGCTACAGCTAACATATAACGAAATAACCCTTCTTTAGCCGCTAATGCCAATAAAGCCACATAAAGCGCGATGCTATGAACATCAGGAATGATTGAAGGATCTAACATTTTATGGATAGCAGAAAATATCATTCCCAAACCAACAATCAATAAAATCGTCCCTAACACTAATGAAGCGGCATTCTCATAGCGAAAATGTCCATAAGGATGATCGGCATCGGGTTGCTTTTGACTGCCTTTATTCGCAATTAACACCACGAAGTCAGCAATTAAATCAGACAGTGAATGAATACCATCAGCAATTAAGCCTTGGGAATGTGAGAAGAAACCAATTGTGATTTGAAATATGGATAAAAAGATATTAACAAAAACACTGACCAACGTGCTTTTCTTGGCCGCTTTGAATTTGTCAGATTGTGTTTTCTCAGCCATATTCAACTCAATATCATCAATGTGATTATGTGTCATAATAATAATCTTATTCTGTATAAATAGCCTACCCTATTTGTTTATAGCGAATAGAGTTCCATAGGTTATTTCAGGTTCCATAACTCATTGGTGAGGATAAAGGACGACTCTGAATAACAATCCTGTTTAGGGACTAAGATTGCTGTCCAAACATCATATTGAGATGCTATTAACGGTTAATATGCCATACTTTATTGATTAAGTCTCTAAAAAATTACCAATAAAATCCTATAGATACAGAACAATAATATAATTGATAATCATTCTTTTGTGCATTTTCCTCTAGATGTCTAATTAAAATACTTTTATTTTAAATATCATCTTATTTAACTCATTCCTGTCAATAAGTTAAGATTGATATAGTTTTATTCTGCCTTTTTAGCTTTTTATTTTAAAAGCACTAATTATTACTATAATATAAATAATTAAGTGATAGAATAATCATTCTCACTCTTATTTAGAACGTAGATCACAGCTATATTTTTTATATTCAGTGATAATAGAGTTATATTTTAAAACTAACGTTAAGTGAGGTTTGTAATGTACAAAAAAATTCTAGTTCCTATCGATATTCTAGAAGACGAGCTTTCTCAGGAACTGATCACTCACATTGAACAAATTGCTCAAGTTGGCAAACCCGAGATCCACTTCCTCACCGTTATTCCAAATGCAGAACTTTTCTTCGGTATTGAGTTTGCCGCTATTCCTGAAAAATTTAAAGACTCTTCAGAGCGCACTCGCCTCGCTTTTATTGCTCTGCAAGATATGATCAAAGATGCGAAAATTCCCGATGAGCAAATTGTTTGCAATGTCGGTGTTGGTAATGCAAAAGATGAAATTTTAGAGTATGCACGTCAAATCGATGCAGATTTAATTGCTATTGCTTCACATCGTCCTAATGTTTCTTCCTACTTATTAGGCTCAACAGCATCATCTATTGTTCGCCATGCAAAAATGTCGGTATTAGTGATCCGTTAGTTGTAAAAAAAGCCCTTTGAAAACAAAGGGCTTTCCACTCAATAATAATTAAAGATCAATCATTATTTCTTTGTTGAATCTTTAACTTCGTCAGAAGTAGACCACACACGATATTTCACATCTACATCTTTTGGTGCATAGACAACAATAGGTAATTTGCTGTTATAGCGGATAAATGCCGCTTGCCCCATATTAGCTTGAACAAAGGCGGGTTTTTTAGTGTTATCAAGACAACCCATCATCGTAGACATTGGGCCATTTAAGTCGCTTACGATATAGTAATCATAACCCCAACCTTCGAGATCTTTTTTATCTAACTCAGCACCAAACCATTGACGATTACAATCAACCATCATCTCTTTACCCACGATCAACTCAACTTGGTAATTGCCTTCGTTTTCTTTTTGTTCTAACTCAATAACATGACGAATTTGATTTTCCTTTGCTTTAGGATAAGGAGCGACTTTTTCTAAACTATCAACCGCTTGTGCGCAAGCAGACAAAGACATCGCTGCAACCAAAGATAAAATTACTTTATTCATCATTTTCTCCATATTCACAGCGCCAAATCGCTGTTAACAAATTTTGCTTAGATATTTTTATTAGTAATCATCTTAATACTAGCATTTTATAATATAGATGCTAACACTTTAGCAGATCTCTCTCTGAGAGGATTATTCTGATAATTTTTAAAGAACTCATTCTTTTATTGATGAAATGTAAATTTGTGATGCACTAACGTGCAGATCAGCTATCTATGATTATACTGAAATAGAGATCGCAATTTCTTTCATTAGGAGGTTATATGTTCTCAGAAAGACAATCACTGGTTTCTCAGTTAAAAAATACCCATCCTCGTTTCCAAGCTCTCTATGATAAACACCATCGACTTGATCAAGAAATTGCTAAATTAGAAGGACCTAATGGCGCAGGCTACAATGATGAAGTTGCAAAACTAAAAAAAGAAAAACTCTATCTAAAAGATGAAATGCAAAAAATACTTCAACAAGCTGAGAAATAAACCGTTCTTTACTACGGCGCAAATATTATTTATCAGCGACCTGAAGCGATGACCTTTTGTCATCGCTTTTTTATGATTAAAAACAAAGTTTCCCTCCTAAAAAGATGCATAATAAATACATCTTATATAATTAAGGGCTAACAAATGGCATCTATACATGGTCATGAAGTATTACATATGATCCTTTCATCAAAAGTGGCGTTTACGCAAAGATCACTTATCGAGGCAATTCATCAACGTTTTGGGGAAGAAGCGCGCTTTCATACCTGTTCTGCTGAGAATATGACAGCGGCCGAATTAGTGGCATTTTTAGAAAAAAAAGGAAAATTTATTGCTGCTGATGGCGGTTTTACTACCAGTGAAAACAAAATTTGTCGCCATTAGTAATATCAATAAGTAGATTGCCAGTAAGCAACATGTTTGGCATGTTGTTAACTATCTATCTAATCAATAAAAGTAAGATGCTCTGGCAATCTCTGTTTAACTTAATTGGTCGTTAATCATCATTCGTTTGGAGCCAACTATCATCTTCCCAAACACTTTGAATTAACTCCATAATATGCTCATGCTTAGCTTCATCTTTTACGCCCGTGACTTGGATCGTATTCATGCTACTAAAAGCGATACGAAACTGCATATCAGGATAAATAGGAATAATTTTTTTTCTTAGTTCATGTTCTAACAGCGGAAATAGTGAGTCAGTGACATTAGATTGTTTGTTAAATAAAATTTCCACACGCATTATTTTCACCATACCAAGGCAAATAAACTGTATATAAATACAGTATTATATAATCAAAAAAAAGAAAAGTATTTTTGCAAAATTTTTTCTTTTTTTGCCTTAAAAATAACCAATTAATTTATCATCCCAGTAATGCGTTATGATAAAATGCATTTTGAATGCAACAATAAGAAGTGAGAGTACCATGTCAGGTAAAAGAATTAATCGAGAGAAGCAAACCATCCAAAAAATGGTTGCTCTGTATGAACAAGCGCATCCTAATACCGACCCCGAGTATTATCAGCAATTAGTGACATATGCTTATAAAAGACTAGATAAATGTCGCTATGGTGAGGAAAAACCCGCCTGCAAACAATGCCCAATTCACTGCTATCAGCCAGTAAAAAGAGCAGCAATGAAACAAGTCATGCGTTGGGCGGGGCCTCGAATGCTAATTTATCATCCCTATTTAGCAATTAGACATCTTATTGATGATAAGAAACCCGTCCCTGCATTACCGGCTAAAAAATCTAAACATTTATCGGGAAAATAAAGTCTGCTTTTTTTAATCGGTATAATACATGTTGTGCTAAAGGGTGTGTTTTATCTAGAGATGGATGCATAAAATATTCAGACTTCTTCATACCGAGTTTTTTCATCACCCCTTCTGAGGGTAAATTGGTCACGGCGGTAAATGCCACCACTTCTTCCAGTTTCAACTGTTCAAAAGCATATTTTAATACTGTTAAGGCCGCCTCATAAGTGTACCCTTTACGCCAATGAGATTGTGCAATACGCCAACCTATTTCAACACACGGATTAAAAGGCAAAGGGGCATTAGGAATATTTAATCCAACAAAGCCAATAAGCTCTTGCGTCTCTTTTAATTCAACGGCCCAAAATCCCCAACCATTTTGCTGAATAAATTTATCACGCAATGTATCAACCATTGCATCGCTTTCTGCGCGGGTAAGTGGTGAAGGGAAATAACGCATCACCGATGCTGAGGCGTTAATATGTAAAAAAAATGGCGCTTTATCACTTTCACGCCATTCTCGTAAACGTAATCGAGGAGTAGCCAATTCCATCATTATTCTCATTCTAATTAGTTAGGATAATAATGATAAAATAAAACAGATCATAAGTAATAAAAAGAGAATCGCTTTTATTTTTTATTTTCTTTTAGTTTACTTTCTGCAGTTACAGACTCTTTATTGGTATTAACTGTACCTTCTTTAATAGATACAACACGTTGCTGTGCAACGGCTTTAGCTTGGTGTTCAACCTGTTCAGATTGTCCAGTAAAGACACCGCCACGTTTAATTGACATACTGCCACAACGACTAGTGCCACGTAGTTCACCATGCTCTAGAATATCAAGATTGTTTGCGGCACAAATACCTTTAACAAAACCATCAATAATGATGTCTGGTGCCGTTAATTCCCCTTCAACTTGACCCGCATGCATAACACGGATCACGCCATCTTTTACATTGATATTCCCTGAAATTTTACCCCAAATTTGAATATCACCATCAACGTTAATATCACCTTGAAATACAGTGCCTTTAGCAATAATGGTATACAATTTTTGCTCCGGCATAGGCTTTTTTTCTTCTGCCATAACTGGAGCAATAGGCTCCGCGGCTTTTGGTGTTTCTGTTTTTCGACTAAACATTGCCGTTTTTTTTAACCTCAAAGTTATAGAGTAAATAATAATGCTAAAAATTAGGATAAGGGTGATCAAAAGCTCACCAGCTATTTGATATCGCCAAAAAGCCATTAATGCACATGACCAAATAATCCATATTATGCTAAATATAATATCCCGCTGTGTTCGCTTATTATCCATAATTAGCTATATCTGAACCTCCCTGATAATAAATACACCAGCTCTACTTATTATTTTAATAAATAATTATTCAAGTCGATGGCGATAATAACGCCATATATCATCCCCAATTTTGGGCTTTGCTTTTTAGGGAAAAGGTCGATTTATAAGTAGATAAAAAAGAGATAACAATTAATTTTTTGCTAATTTATGAATAAGATGCACACTTTCCCATCCTATAATGATGATAATTTATAACACGAATTAACATATAGCTAATCGCATCTATTGATAACAACTTGATTATTCAAAAATCTTCAACAAATGGAGGAGAGCTAACAAAACAACAATAAAACCATCACAGATAAAATATGAGACATTAGTCACAAAAATAAACTACCGTCTATTTTTAAGACTAATTTCTTGATACATTACTGGCCATTTTTATGATAGACGTTAATTTTTATGTTTTCATAATGTTAAAACTATATAAAGACGAAAAAATATACTTGGGAAAAATTTATAGCAAGTTTATTTGCTTCTTTGC